>CBFDCX010000234.1:0-2630 GCA_965603415.1 uncultured bacterium | reverse complement strand
CCGATTTTTATATATTCAATCGAAATAAGTGGAGATGAATTTTCACTAAATTTTGAGGGAGATTTCGAATACAAGAAATTGAATACGAAAACTATTGGAAATTTCGAGTATTATCAATTACAGATCGAAGAATGCAGGAATACAGGTCGTATTGGAGAAGCAGAATTACCGGTTTATACAAAACTGGTGAGCCTTCCCCCCACCGGAAACTTTTCGATAACAGGCTTGGAATATGAATATGAAGTGAGCTACATCGATAAGAGAATAATTCCCTTCGGTGACCAGGAAGGAAGTACAATTTCCGAATTCTACGAAAATAATTCCTGGTTTCCTTCTGAGATAGTTTCTGTGGGTGATCCTGTCATCATGCGGGGAAACAGGTTTGTTCAGATTACTATAGCTGCAGTACAATACAATCCTGCTTCAGATCAGATCAGGATACTTAAAGATATCGATTTCAATTTTGAAATAGATTATAATAAAACGAAAAATCCTTTAACTAAAACTGTAGCTTCAAGCTCATTTGCCACCATTGTAGAAAAGAATGTTTACGGAGCAGAAGCAATAAGAAACACCGATGGTGGACAATATCTTATCATTGCTCCAAATGGTACTGAAGCACTGTTGGAACCTCTTCTGCACTGGAAGGAAAAACTGGGTTTCAAAACCAGATTGGCTACAATTTCCGAAACAGGTTCCTCCGCTGATGCCATTAAGGCATACATTCAAAATGCTTATGATAACTGGGAGACTCCTCCCGAATATGTTATCCTGGCAGGTGATGTAAGCGGAGCATACCAGGTTCCTGCTTTTTATGTTCAGGGTTATTACACTCCCTGGGATGTAAGCGATCATAATTACACTTTACTGGATGGTGAAGATTACTTTCCCGATATTTTAATTGGAAGGTTGTCGTACCAGGATCAGATGCAACTGAATACTATCATTAGTAAGATAATCAACTATGAAAGTAATCCTGTGATGGGATCTAACTGGACGAAACGTGCACTAATGATAAGTTATGTAAATGAAATCTACTGGCAATATTATTCTCCAAGAGAAACCGTAATGGCAGCACGGGAAAAACTATTGGATTTTGAATTTACAGAAGTTGATACGTTTATTTCTCCTTATCAGTCAGGTGCATATAACCTAGCAAATAAGATCAATTCTGGTCATACTTTCCTTAATTATCGAGGAGCCGGAGGACCTGAATATTGGGCTGGATGTTATGGAGCTATGTTCAGTACTAACGACATATATACAATATTAAATAATGGCTTTATGCTACCTATGGTAACCAGCATGACCTGTGGAGGTGGAGATTTTTCATATTCTTATAATCCATCCTGCTTTGGTGAAGCCTGGCTGAATGCAGGTTCACCTTCCGTTCCCAAAGGAGCAATAGGATTTATAGGACCCAGCGAATACGATACTAAAACCTGGTTCAACAATGCCAATGACCTGGGAATTTACAATGGAATAACCCAGGAAGATCTCTATCGATGTGGAGAGATGCTGCTGCGCGGCAAGATGGAATTATATATTAACTACCCGAACAATCATGCTTGGGGAAATGCTCTTAATTCAGATCAGTTTTATTTTTATGTATATAACCTGATTGGCGATCCGGGTCTGCAAGTATGGACTGATATTCCCAGGGAAGTGTATATGGAGATTGAAACAGAGATCAATACCGGTTACAATTATCTCCACGTTCAGATAGACAACACAATAGAAGATCCGGAAGATTTTACGATAGCCATTACAAATACAGACAGCTTGATAGCCGTGGGAATTACCGATGAGAACGGGATGGTAGATATTCCAATAGATTTACCTGTTGGTGCTTATACGGTTACTGCATCCAAATATGGCTGTATTCCACAGGAAGTAGACCTGGATATGATCGAAGAGAATACGATCTGCTTGAATTCATTTACATTAGACGAAACCATAGCCGGTGAAACGATCGATCTGGAGATCACGATCCAGAATATTGGAGACATAACAGCTACAGATGTTCAGATCTCTCTTGAATCTTATGAAGATTTCCTCACTATTACTTCCGGTCCGGTTAATATTATCCAGCTTGCAGCAGACGAAATATACAACGGTTATTTCCAATTTGAAATAGAAGATAACTGGAGAAACGGCTTATCTACCAGAGTTTTTTTGCAGGTTAATTCCAGTTATGGCGAACAGGATTTTATTATTCCTTTTGAAATTTCTTCACCTGAATTCTGTGTATCGGAATTCATAGTGAATAATGCCGAAGGATGCCTTCTGCAAAACGAAGTAAATGAAGTATCCATTCAATTGCTTAATTGTGGAACCCTTGATTCTGAAGCACTTGATGTAGATCTGCTGAGTATGAATGCAAATTCAAATATGGTAAGTGGAATCAGTGCCATAAATCCAATTGTGGTTAATTCCACAGGAATAACAATCGACCTTTTCCAGGTAGAGATCTTCAATTCTATGTCTGGTGAATTGGCAGCTTTCAGGCTGGAGGTATTAGATTCAGAAACGATACTTCAGCAACTTGACTTCACAATCCCGATCGGAATAATCACGGAAGAAAGTCCCACTTTCAGCAATTATGGCTATTATGCTATTGAATCCACCGA
>CBFDCX010000233.1:0-2643 GCA_965603415.1 uncultured bacterium | reverse complement strand
TTCAGTCCCAAATAACTGTCAATACCACCAATATAGAAAGGATCGAAATTATCGGCGTAATTCGCGAAATGAGACCCATATTCAAATTGATATTTCAATGAAAGATTCTTGCCAAAAGGCAATAGGAACCTGAGCCGGGAATAAAACTTTTTGTTACCTTCTTCACTGTAAACACCTTTCCTGGAAGTGGAATATTTAGCCAGAAATTGGGTACCACGCATGGGAAAAATAAAATCATTCAGACTCTCATGGTAGAGTTTCAAACCGATTCCCGCTGAGTGAAATTCGCTCTCATCGAATTCGGCAATATCCTGATACACTTTCGATCTATAACCATAGCCGTAAGCTTCTGCTATTATTGCTTTTGTAATGTATAATCCTATCCCGGAAGTAGCTCCGTATTCCAGAGATCTAACGCTGTTTGTCTTTTCATGATCTTCGTTATAAGAATATAACCGGTTCTCTTTAATATATGGAAAAACCCGGAAATATATCCCCCAGTGCTTACCAAAGTTTTTTACGTAATCCAGGTCTGCTTCGTTATGTGATCCCGCCTGAACATTAATGAGAAGTTTGGAATTCCTCTGCAGCATATTGTTCATTTCCAGCGTAACTCCTGCAACTAGTTCATTTTCGTTGTTATATGAAAGACTGAATCCCAGTTTTTTCCGGTTACGTTCTTCCACTTTAATAGTTAATTTATAATTATTATCAGCTTCTTTGATAACCGGATAGATATGTGTGAAAAGGTCGGAATTATATGCTTCTCTCACAGATGTATGAATATCCTTCCTGGAATATAGGATGTTCCTTTCCAATCCCACATATTCTCGAATTTTAGCTTTGCTTAGATATTTATTGCCCAATACCGTAATGCTGGAAAATTTAATTTTATCAGGAAGAAATTCGGAACTTTTCTTGGTAGTTTTTACAGGAAATTCATACTCAGAACTTTTAAAGAATTCCCTTGCTGCCAGCTCACCCAGATCGATTATTTTTTGTTTCTGAGAAAAATAGAGCAATGAAATATTTTCCAGATCGGGTTCGATCAGGAATTCACACGAATCGATCGACTCTCCGATGTTCCTGGTAATTTGCAGGTTAATTGTCTGATCAAGCACATCTATAAGTGATCTCAGTTCTGCTTTACTGCGCAAACCGGAATTGGTCTTGATGCCAATTATAATATCTGCTCCCATATTTCGTACTGCTTCCACAGGTAGATTTTTAACGATCCCACCATCCACGTAAAGCTGGTTGTGCAGTTCAAACGGTTTGATGATGGATGGGAAAGACATCGAAGCCCGGATGACTTCATGAAGAGAGCCTTCTTCAAATACCGTCATTTCACCCGTTAAAATATTAGTTGCCACACAACGGAATGGAATTGGAAGTTCATCAAAATCATTAATATGACTGACCGGATAGAATATCTCAAACAGCTTATTTACAAGGTTATTTCCCGAAAGGAAAGCCTGTGGTAACCTGGGAATGAATTTATCATCTAAAGCAAAATAGATATTGGCAAAAGGTCCCCAGCGTTTCTCGCCGATGTAAACATCTTCCCGGCAGATATTTTCATCGAATATGTCTTCCCAGGCTATGCCAAGAACGATCTTTTCTATTTCTGCACCGGAATAACCCATGGCATATAAACCACCGATAATCGCACCTGTGCTGGTACCGGCAATGCAATCTACAGGTATATCAAGTTCATCGATTACTTTGAGGACACCAATATGAGCCAGACCTCTGGCACCACCTCCACTTAAGGCAAGCCCTATCTTTTCCTTACAGTAAATATTCAATGCTGCCATCAAAATCAGAATGACCATGTAATATCTTTTCATATTAACAACACTCCAACGCATAATAAAAAGCCTGCCAACTCAAAAAACCGGCAAGTTTATTTTTTAGTTTTGCTGAAAAGCTTTCTTATTCCTGCGGTTCTTCGATAAATATGTCGGATTCTTCTTCCAATATTTCTTCGTCGATATTCTGCTCTATCACTGTTTTTTCTTTTTTCCCGCTGTAAATAGATTCTATCATGGGAGAATAGGCAACGATGAGACCGGCAAAAACAATGCTGACCATGCTCATAAGTTTTATGAGGATATTTATAGAAGGACCGGAAGTATCTTTGAACGGATCACCCACAGTATCGCCAACTATGGTTGCTTTATGATAATCAGAACCCTTTCCACCGTAATGTCCGGTTTCAACATATTTTTTGGCATTATCCCAGGCACCACCGGCATTGTTCATCATAACTGCCAGCACAAATCCTGTTGTTAATCCGCCTGTTAAAACACCCATCACGCCCGCAACACCTGTAATCATGCCGATAACAATAGGTGTGAGAATTCCCAGAAGAGCAGGAGCAACCATCTCTTTTTGAGCTCCAACCGTAGATATATGAACGCATTTTGCATATTCGGGTTCTGCTGTACCTTCCAGAATTCCCGGGATTTCTTTGAACTGACGGCGCACTTCTGCCACCATTGCACCAGCTGCCCGACCTACTGCTTTCATGGTGAGTGCAGCAAAAACAAATGTTACCATTGCACCCATAAAAATACCTATAAGAAACTTGGGATTCATTAAATTTATTTGATAATAACTTACAAAATCTGCAATTGTGGC
>CBFDCX010000232.1:0-2659 GCA_965603415.1 uncultured bacterium | reverse complement strand
AAAACCCTGGACAATTTTCTTTTGGAGAAACCTTAAAAGTAGGAGAAAACAACAATGATTATTTTAAAGGTAAGGTAATCATTCTTATAAATGAAACAACTTGGAGCCTAGCTGAATATTCCACAATGGCATGGAGAGTTGCTCCCGAAGCAATAGTTTTAGGAAGTACAACAGCAGGTTCTGATGGAGATTTTTCGACAATAGTTTTACCCGGGAATATAAAAACCGGGATTTCCGGTATTGGAGTTTATTATCAGGATGGAACAGAAACACAGCGAGTTGGTATTATCCCAGATATTGAATTAAAACCAACCATAGAAGGAGTAAGAAACGAACGAGATGAATTATTAGAGAAAGCAATTGAACTAATTAACGAATAATAAGTCTGACGTGTATTTTTCTTAAACCGGCATAATAGAAATTGCATTAAGAAATTGGTAATAAGCAAGCGTTAAGAAAAATTTTCTGTTTGAGTTATTTTCTAATTTCTTTCATAAATTCTACTAAGAAAATAACGAGTTAAGATTTTTTAGTGGTATTTACCAATTTTAGTAATTTATATTCGCCGGGAGTTTATCTTTGCTTCGTTTCTTTTGTCGGTACAAAAGAAATGAAGATCAGTACTCATAAACTCTATTTTCCTTGACTTTCTTATGTTAAACAACTTTATCTCCATTTGGAGTGAATTTAATGAATCCACTGGAAAATGAGATAAAATACCTGAAAGGTGTTGGCGAACATCGTGCCAGACTTTTGAACAAATTGAATATCTTCACTATTGGAGATTTGCTGGAACATTTTCCGCGAGATTATATAAACCGGAAATCCGCTATAAAGATCCGTGATCTTTCCTTCAACGAATACTGTTCATTCGTAGGTGAAATCGTTTCGATAGAAAAGCTTCATGCTGCTGCCAGAAAACAACAACTCAACGTAGTTATTTCAGATGGTGAGGATTTTCTTTTTCTTACCTGGTTTAAGTATGGGAACTGGCTGGTAAAGCAATTTGAGATCGGTCAGCAGATATGGGTAAGTGGTGTTCTAACTGAATTTCGTGGTGCTCCGCAAATTGTTCATCCTCAGATCGAGATTTTAGATGAGAGTGACTTAAAAACAGATTTCTGGAAGGAACGATCTGTACTTCCTGTTTACCGTCTTACCGACGGCATCAGTATGTCGGTGGTCCGTAACCTGGTTTATAAAGCCTTCGAATTATACAGTAACAACATAGAGGAAACTCTTTCTGATAATATTCTAAAAAAATACAATTTTGCACATCGAAAAATATCATTACAAAAAATTCATTTCAGTCAGCATTCCGGTGAAATTCCCGGCATTAAACAAAGATTTGCTTTTGAAGAATTATTCTTTACTCAACTGATGTTAGCTCGTAGCAAATACTTCCGTAACAGGAAAAGACAAGGTTACCGATTTGAACTTAAACAGACTTTTACAACCAAGCTTAAAAATTCTCTTCCTTTCGAATTAACTTCTGCCCAGAAGCGTGTTATCCGTGAGATAGTGGAAGATATGGCATCATCGCATCAAATGAACCGGTTATTGCAGGGAGATGTGGGTTCTGGCAAAACCATTGTAATGTTATTTGCCATGCTGCTGGCTTTGGAAAACGGATTTCAATCGGTTCTGATGGCTCCTACAGAGATCCTGGCAGAACAGCATTTTAATAGTATTTCCCATTTCCTGCAGAACCAACCGGAAATCAGGATTGCACTTCTTAAAGGAGGAAATTATAAGGGTAAAACTCAGATCCTGGAAAAAATAAAAACCGGTGAATTCGATATTATTATCGGAACTCACGCATTGATCCAGAAAGATGTTGAATTTTATAAAGTAGGTTTTGTATCTATTGATGAACAGCACCGTTTTGGAGTAGAACAAAGAGCAGTGCTTTCCAGGAAAAATAAGCATCCTGATCTAATGTATCTTTCTGCCACACCTATTCCTCGCTCCTTAGCTCTTACAGTTTATGGTGATCTGGATGTAAGTGTGATCGATGAGCTTCCTCCCCATCGCAAACCTATTAAAACCTACTGGAGAAATTCCGATCACAAGAACATAGTTTACGACGAAGTAAAAAAGCAATTAGAAAACGACCAGCAAGTTTATATTGTTTGTCCACTTATTGAAGCTTCGGAAAAATCGGATATGCTGGCAGCAGAAACATTGTTTATAGAAATATCCACTAAAATATTTCCCCGCCTCAATAACAAACTTCTTCATGGCAGAATGAAAACAGCGATCAAGGATTCCATCATGGAAGATTTCAAGAATAAGAAGATAAATGTACTGGTTTCCACCACTGTTATCGAGGTGGGAATAGACGTGCCGAACGCTACCGTGATGATCATCGAACATGCCGAAAGATTTGGCTTGAGTCAATTACATCAATTACGAGGAAGAGTGGGACGTGGTTCGGATAAATCGTATTGTTATCTTATTGTATATCCGCCAATTAGTGAAGACGGTAGAGAACGCCTGAACGTAATGATCGAAACGAATGACGGTTTTATAATTGCAGAAAGAGATCTGGAGATAAGAGGACCCGGCGACTTTTTTGGAACTGAGCAATCGGGTATGCCTCTATACAAACATGCCAATATCCTGCGGGATCATAAACTATTGCAGCAAGCGCGGGATC
>CBFDCX010000231.1:0-2670 GCA_965603415.1 uncultured bacterium | reverse complement strand
CATTCTGTTAACCAATAAAGACCAATGATATGAAAACAGCAGAACCAGAATCAAATTTAGAACAAGTTGGTTTTCTGGGAGTTTATAAAGATCAAGAGTGTCATTATGAACCTGCCGAGAAATGGTAATTATCTTGCTTGCATTCCTTGCACCTTCCAAAGCATATTTATGATAACGTTCATCTTTTTTAAATCCCATCAGGTCGGTGCCGTGCACAGTGATAACATAGGGAACACCGCTTTGCAAAGCTGCATAAGGCGTTACCCAAAGGTGCTGAGCATGAATAACATCCGGTTTAAAAACTGCCACTACTTCTTTAGTGATATCTATGAATTTAGCAACGTATTTTTCCAGCTCTTTATCGTTTAGGTCATAATAAGTTAATATGCTGCGGGGATGGGTAGTAAAGCAGGGAAAGTTGAATTCCATATCCGGGTTTGAATTTTTTGTATTATCACAAATTATAGTTCTTCTTTGGAAGGGATAATCCGATGTGTCGTATTGATTATCAATATCTATTACAAATACATCATGACCTTCTTTAACCAATTCCTGGGCGATGTTCATTGTGTAAATACCGCTTCCAGAACCTTGCAGCGGAAAATGATTTATCAATAATACTTTCATACATTCTCCTAATTCTGCATATGATCGGAAACATCGGAAATCTGCTCTTTGGTTTCGGAGTATTTCTGGGTAGTATCCATCAGGCGTTCACTTAATTTCTTTGACACTATCCAGAGCAATTTAGCTGCCAGTTCGCTGTCTTCTTTCAATATCTTCAAAGCTTTATCCCTATCGATAACCATGAGGTCACATTCTGTACTGGCTCTAACTGATACCTTATGAGTAGATTCGAAAAAAATAGCGGTCTCATTGAAATGTTCGCCCTGCTTTATCTCGGTAACTACAAAATCATCAGTATTTTTAACAGGTTTGAGCACTTGTAGAATTCCTCTCAAAACAATATAAATATTGTTGTTAACTTTACCAGCTTTGAACACATAATCTCCTGCCTTCAAATTGATTATCTCTGATATGAAAAAGATCGTACGTAATTCCTTTTTCGAAAAACCTTTGAAGAGGTCGATCTTACTGAAATGCATTTGCTTTTGAATACCTGTTTTCTCTAAAATTTTCTTTTTCTCGATCTGGTATTTATCATACTTGATAACTATTCCTTCCAGGATTATATCTTTTAGAGTGTTACCGAATCTCTTTGTGTTTTCCAGTAGTTTTCTCCAGTTTTTCTGGAATTCAAGATATTCTTCGAAAGTGTTATAATGTGGAATTGCTTCATATTTTGCCAGGTAAATATTCTTGATAGTTTCTTTACATGCTTCTACATCACCATCTGCCAGATAGTTCAAAGCTAAGATAATATTTGTTTTGAATATTTTATCTCCCAGGTCTTTTTTCATGAACTCACCGGGATAGGGATCGAAATCCTCCGGTTTTATTTCATGAAGATTAGTTTTTGGTGACTGTGTTTCGAATTTAGATTTATTATACAGAAATCGATAAATATCTTCTCTGAACCTTTTCCAGGTAGGATGTTTTTTGCTAGGAGGTAGATGCTTTATAGCCAACTGATTATCCAGGTAGAAATTAAATCCGAACATACGGGCATTCATCACATAATCGGTATCTTCACCTCGTGTTATGTTGGGATCGAACGGTACAATACGCAACAGGTTGCGGTGTATAACCATCGCACCCCCGAATGCAAACGGCGTCTGCTTCAACCTGGGGTTACTGCCGATTATCTTGTCGAAGGCTTCTCTTTTCTCACCAAAACGGTCCCAATATGTCATCCAGGGGACAATATTCACTTTGTCATAGTATTCGTTATCCTCATTTAGATAATATCCTGCTACGCCGTCTATGGTGTTGCCATAGAATCTTTTACCGATAAATTCCTTGGCTTTGGTTACGAATTTTGGATCTTCAAAGATTTCATCATCGTCAATGAGAATGGCAATTTCGGCATCCAGAAGATAAGGAAGGAAAATACACATATTTCGAATGTGTGCATAATTATCCAGGCTTAGAATGTCTTTGCCTGTATATTTCTTATACAATTTGTTTTTGATCTTTTTCAATTTAGATTCAGTAAAAAGGATCGTATCAACAGGGATGTTTGCATTTTTCAGCATTGCTCTCAGTTTTTCTTCCATCGGTTTTTCGTATTTCTTGTTGGTAGCTATCCCAACGATTACCAGTGTAAATTTTGTATCTTCCAAATTATGAAGTGATTGCAAAGTCCTTTCCAGGGTACCATTTTCGTTCAAAGGTGTAGGATGATCGAATATCTTATCTCCTTCCTGCCATTCACCTTTTGGTCCCGTCCAATAAGTAGGAATCACCATATATGTTAACATACAAACTCCTTTATTTGTTCAATAGTTTTTTCATTTTTTTCCAACTATCAGTTAAATTATAGAAATGATCAATATCTTCGGGTAGTTTTTTATAGGACATTTCAAATGCCTGTGGTAGATTCAGAAATCGTTTATCTCCAAAATACTCTGCTGCGGATGTGCTGCCTTTCTGCAATGCATGATATCTTTTTTTTGTGTTTATCTCTTCTGCTTCGGAATTGAATTCATTCCGTAACCAGTTAAAGAACGGATTACGAATGATCCAGCCCATACAGGCATAGAAAAAACG
>CBFDCX010000230.1:0-2690 GCA_965603415.1 uncultured bacterium | reverse complement strand
GCTTCATGATGCTGCCCGTTCGCAATGAGAGATACGTAACTTTGAATATCTACATTATTAGGACAGGCAATTTTACAGGGTGCTTCACAATCGGCATAATGGTCAGATAGAAGAAGTTCCAGAGCCATTTTACGGGCATTATATATTTCTTCTGAATCTGTGATTATTTCCATTCCCTCCAAAACTTCTGTACCACACGCAGTTACAAACCCACGGCGATTTTTCACTTCTACCGCACAGACCCAGCACGAACCGAAAGGTGATAATTCTTCATCGTGACACAAAGTAGGAATATCAATTCCGTTTTGCCTGGCTATATCCAGGATCGTTTGACCTTTTTTAGCTTCTACTTCTTTACCGTTTAATTTTATTTTTATCATAAAGTTTTCCTGATTTCTATGATTTACTAATTGCATCGAATTTACAGGCATCATAACAAGCACCGCATTTAATGCAGGTATCCTGATCAATATGATGAACTTTTTTTGGTTCTCCCGTAATACAATTAACAGGACATTTCCTGGCACAAAGTGTACAACCAATACATTTGTCTTCAATCACTTCATACAAGAGCAGTGATGTGCATACTCCAGCAGGACAGCGTTTATCTTTTATATGTGCAATGTATTCTTCTTTGAAGTATCGAAGAGTGGTAAGTACCGGATTGGGAGCAGTTTGACCCAGTCCACACAGAGAACCTTTGATAATATTCACAGCAAGTTTTTCCAATTTTTCCAGGTCTTCCATCACACCATTCCCTTCTGTGATGCGTGTAAGGATTTCCAACATCCGTTTTGTTCCGACCCGGCAGAATGTGCATTTTCCACAGGATTCATTCTGGGTGAAGTTCAGGAAAAACTTTGCCACATCGACCATGCAGGTAGACTGATCCATCACAACCATTCCACCCGAACCCATAATAGCACCGGTTTTATTAATTGAATCATAATCTACGATTGTATCGAGTAATTCAGCAGGAATACATCCACCGGAAGGACCTCCAAGTTGAACTCCTTTAAAAGGTTTCTCGGTTTTCATGCCACCACCCACATCATAGATCACATCCTTAAGGGGAATTCCCATGGGGACTTCTATTAAACCGCTGTTCTTTATCTTGCCGGCCAGAGCGAATACTTTTGTACCGGAACTTTTTTCTGTGCCATACTTTGTGAATTCATCGGCACCGTTCATAATTATCCAGGCGATGTTAGCATAGGTTTCCACATTATTAATATTAGTAGGTTTACCCCAGAGACCGGATTGTGCAGGGAAGGGAGGACGAATACGTGGCATACCACGTTTGCCTTCTATAGAACCCATTAAAGCTGTTTCTTCACCACATACAAAAGCTCCGGCTCCTTCTTTGATGTGAAGATTTAAATCGAAGCCAGAATTAAAAATGTTTTTTCCCAGGAAGCCTTTCTCTTCTGCCTGTACTATTGCAATGTTCAATCTTTTTAGTGCCAAAGGATATTCTGCACGGCAATATATGTAGCCTTCATCTGCCCCGATGGCAAAAGCACAGATAGCCATTCCTTCTAATATACTGTGAGGGTCACCTTCCAGTATACTACGGTCCATGAAAGCACCAGGGTCTCCTTCATCTGCATTGCAGATAATGTATTTTTTATCGCTTTTTGAGCGGTAAGCGAATTCCCATTTTAAACCTGTAGGGAATCCTGCTCCACCACGTCCGCGTAAACCGGATCTTTTTATTTCTTCAATAATATCTTTTTTGGACATCGAGGACACAACTTTTTCAAGTGCTTTGTAACCGTCGTTTTCTAAATAATCTTCTATTAATTCCGCATCGATGATACCACAATTCCGGAGAACGATCCGTGTCTGATTATTAAGTTTTTCATTCTCGCTACCTTCCAATATATTGGAAAGGATCACGTTTTTATTTATTGGTTTCCCTTTAGCATATGCTTCAATTAATTCAATAACTTTTTCTGGAGTAACTTCTCCATAAGTAACGTTGTTTCCATCTTCGGAAGATATTTCAACTAATGGTTCAACGAAGCACAAACCAATACAGGCGGTTTTTTTCAGTTCAGCTTTTACTTTTGATTTTTTGAGATATTTTTCAATAGTTGAATAAACTTCTCCGGCTCCTGCTGCCAATCCACAGCTTGCAAGCCCTACTTTGATCGTGATATCCAAATCAGCTCCTTTAGTCATATTTTTTCAATATTTCTTCAATAGCTTCCGATGTTAGTTTTCCATAAGTATTATCGTTTATCATGATAACCGGAGCCAGGCTGCAGCAACCAAGACAGGCAACTTCCATTACAGTGAATAATTTATCGGTAGTTGTATCTTCTCCATCAGCAAGTTGCAGATTGTTCTGGATTGCCTTTAGGATGGAATTTGCATCTGATACATGACAGGCGGTTCCTTTGCAAACTCGTATTATATGTTTACCCTGAGGTTTAAGATGAAACATGGTGT
This sequence comes from uncultured bacterium, assembly GCA_965603415.1. Taxonomy (GTDB): domain Bacteria; phylum Cloacimonadota; class Cloacimonadia; order Cloacimonadales; family TCS61; genus JACNIV01. The sequence goes on along the minus strand of CBFDCX010000230.1, from coordinate 236 downwards.
AGAATGTTGCTACTCCATAGATTTGAGCAATGTTTATATCTGTCTTTTCCGAGAGATAACGCATTGTATCTTTTGCCAGGTAACCTTCTATAGTTTGTACTTCCTGCAGGAGAGGAATTAGAGAGCCTTTTCTGCCAACATATTTACTAATAATCTCACCAATTGCTTTCTTATTTTTCATAGTATTTTATGCTCCCTAATTTTCAATAAAAATTAAGCGAACTTTTTTTTAAGTT
>CBFDCX010000229.1:0-2732 GCA_965603415.1 uncultured bacterium | reverse complement strand
AAAGATATAACGAACTGGGAAGGAACTTTGCGGCTTACTTCATTAAAAAATACCAACATCGAATTGATCTATGAAAACCGTAAGGAGGAAGATTCCCGTTACGAATCCAGTACAATTCTGAACTTCTATGCTCTTGATATGCGGAACAGGTTGAACGATGATCTTACAATTAATTCTTCCGTGCAATATTCGCAGGAAGATGGAAATGAGAGTAATGAGAGTAATAAGTATCAGATAAAAGCTTATAAGTTCGAAGAGTCTGTAACTTACTTCTTTAAAAGAAAATACAGATTCTATGCCAAAGCAAGTTATAAGAGAAATACTCGTTCCGGCTCGACTTTCTTAAGTTTTTTAGCTGACAAAAAAGACGGTGATATATTTAAGTGGAACTTGAATCTGGATTATCGTATTAGTAATTATACTTCAGCCCGATTGGAATATTCAGGAGACAGCTACCCGGATAGAGAGCAGATTCACCAGTTGAGCATAGAAGTGAAAGCAGAATTTTAGAAAAAGGTGGAAAAATGATAGAGAATATTAAAAGTTCATTTCAGGATGCGGCAAATCTGTTTGCTCAATTTGCAGCAGATCAAAACATAATAAATGCAACTGAGAAGGTGGGGACTGTAATCGCAGAACGTTTCCGGAAAGGAAATAAGTTATTGATATTTGGTAACGGCGGCAGCTCTACCGATGCCATGCATTTTGCGGAAGAACTCACTGGTAAATTCCGCAAAGACCGCCAGTCGTTGCCAGCTATTTCGCTCACTGATCCTGCGTACATAACTTGCGTAGCGAACGATTACGGATTCGATGAAGTTTTTGCACGTGGGGTAGAAGCATTTGGAAAAACCGGTGATGTTGCGATCGGCGTCTCAACCAGCGGCAATTCAGAAAACGTGATCCGAGCTCTGGATAAGGCAAAAAAACTTGGAATGATTACAGTTGCTTTAATTGGGTTGGATGGTGGGAAGATGAAGGGTATTTGCGATCATGAGACAATTGTACCTGGAGAAACCACAGATCGCATTCAAGAACTTCACATCACCGTACTGCATGTTATTATCGAAATAATAGAGCGAATTCTGTTCCCGCAGAATTATCGGGATAGCGAATGAAGTTAGTGATCCAACGGGTAAGTTCCGCAGCTGTAGAAGTTGAAGGTAAAACAGTTGCCAGTATAGAAAAAGGATTGCTGGTATTGTTGGGTATTTCCTGCGAAGACAACGACTCACAAATTGATTGGCTGGCAAATAAACTGGTGGATCTGCGCATCTTTGAAGATGAGAATGGGAACATGAATCTTTCCCTGAAAGATATAAATGGAAAAATATTACTTGTTTCTCAGTTTACACTTTATGCCAATTGCAACAAAGGCAGAAGACCGGATTTCAACGCTGCTGCCCGTCCTGAATTGGCAGAAGAACTATACCTGAAATTTGCGAAAAAATTAGAAGAACTTGGTGTAAAACCTAAGTTTGGTATTTTTGGTGCGCACATGAATGTTAATCTTGTGAATGATGGACCAGTAACAATCAGCCTTGAGAAATAATCAATGATAAAAAACGTAATTTTCGATTTGGGGAAGGTGCTTATTGAGTTTGATTTTGATGATTTTTACACTGCCCTGGGTCACGATCCTGCCGAAAGAACTCTGGATGAAGCAAATGAACCCATTCTGCTCTTTGAAGCAGGAAAGATATCTAAAGCTGTTTTTTTTGAAGAAATAAAAGAAATATATGACTTCGATCTGTCTTTGAAAGAATTTGAAATTCTCTGGTGCAGTGTTTTTTCGAAGACAAAGGAGATGATCGAACTGGCCAGAAAGATTAGTGAAAGATATAATGTTTTTATTCTATCCAATACCGATGAAATACACTTTCCATATATCTGGAAAAATTTTCCTGAATTGCATTTCTTCAATAAAAATTTGATGTTATCTTATGAATTAAATTCTGTAAAACCGGAGGAGGAAATATACCAAAACGCAATCAGAAAATTTGCATTGATCCCCAGTGAGTGCGTATTTATAGACGATCGACCGGTCAATGTAAGTGTTGCGGAAGAGTTTGGAATTAAGGGAATCGTTCATCAAAGTTTTATTTGTACAGAAAAAAAACTTGCTAAAATCTTGACTATGTAAAGATAAATTTCAGCTTTGTTTTTATGTTTGATATGATTAATATTTTAATAAAATGTTTGAGTAGAACATTATTTATGAAAAAAAAATAGAGGAAAGAAAATAAGAAACATTAATGTTAAGTAGTATAATTTTTTAGAGGGATATATGGCTAAAGAAAGGAAAGAAACTTTCCGTACAAAAGAAAGAAGAAAAATCAATTCGATTTTAGATTCGGTTATCTGGCGTCTTACAAGTAAAGAAAGAAGATCTAGTAAAGATCGACGTAAAAATAAATAGGAGGGGGATTAAATGATCAAGCGCAGTAATATCGATAGGAGAGTGATCGAGAGAAGAAAACAAAGCATTCCTATTGTCTTCAACAGAAGAATTTTGTCTAAAAGACGTACAGGAGAAGATCGAAGAAAAAACTTTGCATAAAACCAAAATAACCAAAAAAATAAATTAATTTCAATTTAGCTTTAAAGGAATTCGTATTGATGTTCAATTACGAGTTAAAAAGATTTGTAAACTAACTATAAGATGGTTTCAGAAGGTAACAGTGGTGAATATACCTCTACCAAGAAAATGATCCTATTGAAATAAGGGAATT
>CBFDCX010000228.1:0-2749 GCA_965603415.1 uncultured bacterium | reverse complement strand
AATATCTACTCTGGTGGCTGGTAGAAAGATTTATTAGTAAGCTTCGTACAGAACAGTGTTCTGTCCCAACATTCTTAATTCTTAATTTTCCTCTTCACTTGCACCAGTACGGCACCTACGACTGCGATCATCATGCCTGTTCCTTCCTGTAAGGTAATGCTTTCTCCCAGAAAAATCCAGGCAAGTATTGCGATCTGAATAAGCATTGTACCATTGATTATACTGGATTCCATGGCAGTGAGTGTACGCAGAGTTACATTCCACAGAGTAAAAGCAAATGCAGTATTGATGCCTGCAAGCCAGAGAAGGAATAACCAGTTCCGCAAATTTAATACTGGTGTTCCATCTTTGGCAAATCCAATAATTACCAATAGAAATGCTCCTACTCCCATACTCACAAATGTAACCATCATGGGACTTATGTTCCTGCTGCGATTTACGCTCCTCCCGATGATGGCTGAGAGTGCATTTGCCAGGATGCCAATTCCCATTATCACCAATCCGATACCCCGGCTTCCGGCCAGATCTACCGGGAAAAAATAGGTGATAATTCCCACTATGAACAGGAGAGCTCCGCTCCATTGCAGGAGGGAGGGTTTTTCGCTCAATAACCAGATTCCCATTATTGCTACGATGATCGGTGTAAAATTAAGCATCAGGCTCACGGTTACCGATGGTAAAAAGTACAATCCCAGGAACATGCAGCCCTGGGTGAAGGTATAAAAAACAAGACCCAGCAATATCAGTTTTTTCCACTGAGTTTTATTCAGTTGTTTGAGCTCTGTAATGTATTTCTTTTTGAGGAAAAAGGGAATAAAAAAGAGAAACGCCAGCATGTAACGCAATCCGGCAAAGGTTATGGGTGGAATTTCATCCAGACCCTTTTTAATAATAATAAAGGAAGTTGACCATAAAAACGTAACTAACAGCGCTTGCAGGATCGCTTTTATATGACCGGATTTTTTCATTTGTTTTTTAAATGGTTTTACGGTTAATGTGTCAATATTATTTTCCCTTTCATGCCTTTTCACTTCTGCCCTTTCATTCTTTCATGTTCACACTTTTTCTAACAAAAAAATTGACTTAAAATAGCACTAATTTAAGCAGTCTATCAGTTAGTAGAGGAGAATATTATGGAAAAAATTCTCAAAGTTTCCGAACTTATAAATAAAGATTTTATTATCGATATTAAATCTGATAATAAGAAAGATGCACTCAATGAGCTTCTGGAAGTCATCTGTAAAAATCCCAGAATCACAGATAGCAAAATATTCAGCAAAGAGATATTCAACCGTGAAAAACTGATGAGTACCGGCATTGGTTACCAGATAGCTATTCCGCATGCACGCCATAATTCTGTTCAGGATTTTGTGATGGCTATCGGCAGGAAACGTGAAGGTCTGGAATATGAGTCCATCGATGACAAACCGGTAAAACTTATCTTCATGATCGGTGCTTCGGATAAACAGAATAAAGATTATATCAGGCTTCTGTCCCGTCTTGTATTACGTTTGAAAAACAAAGAATTTGTAGATAAGATTCTTGTAGCCGAAAATCCTGCAGATATCTACCAGATAATCAAAACTCAAAGGTAGGTTATGTTCCCACAATATCTGCAAATGATTTTTCTGGGCTGTTCTATATTGCTGGCATTTGTCATTTCCCGCGGAGCAACAGTACTTAAAACTCCTTTAATAGTTGGTTACATCATTGCAGGTGCACTGTTAGGACCGGATATCCTGGGGTTGATCTCTCCAAAACAGATCGCATCCCTGGATATTGTTAACCTGGTAGTTCTTTCACTCATCGGGTTCGGTATCGGTGGCGAGTTAAGATTCAATGAATTGAAAAAACTAGGAAGATCAATTATTTTAATCGTAGTATTTGAAGCATTAGGTGCTTTCTTCCTGGTGGGAATAGCCAGCGCCTTCATTCTGAAAAATATTCCCATGGGTCTTATCTTCGGTTCTCTGGCGGCTGCCACAGCACCGGCAGGAACGGTGGAAGTGATAAAACAATACAAAGCAAAAGGAGAATTCACCACCACACTCTACGCTGTGATGGGATTGGATGACATCATCGCTTTACTACTTTTTACTATTTCACTGCCACTTTCAATAATCCTGTTAACCGGTGCAAAAGCCGGTGGAGATGTAGCAATTTTTCATGCTCTGAGTCAGGCAGGTTTGGAAATTTTACTGTCGATTGGAGTCGGAGTTATCTTTGGATTCCTGCTAATTCCAATAGCAAAGCTGATCCACGATAGGGTGAACCTGCTGCTGCTATCTCTGGGAATTATACTGATAAATTGCGGGATATCAGAATATTTTCACCTCTCACCTATCCTGCTGAACATGACGATGGGAATTGTGATAGTAAACAGAAGTTCGCTTATCTCCCGTAAAATATTTCATACACTGGGAAATTGGACTCCTCCCATGTACGTATGGTTTTTTGTACTTATCGGCACAAGACTGAATATATCGCTAATTACAAAGTACTCTTTACTTATTGGAATTTATATTGTTGCCCGTTCTTTTGGTAAATGGAGCGGCACATTTGTAGGATCGACGATTTCCAAAGCACCGAAAAAGATCAAAAATTTCCTGGGACTTGCACTCATGTCTCAGGCGGGTGTAGCTGTGGGACTGGCTCTGGCAGCTTCCAAAGCATTGGAACAATACAACTTTCATGTGCAGGCATTACAGGTGATCAGTGTAATTACAGCCACAACTTTCATTGTGATGGT
>CBFDCX010000227.1:0-2812 GCA_965603415.1 uncultured bacterium | reverse complement strand
AAGCAGATGCATGTTGCAGCTACTTCCGAAGATAAGGATTTCACTTATATTCCCAAAATCTGGCATCTATCCCCAAATCCTGCTTACCTGCACATAACAACCAATAACACGATCCGTGGAACTGAATGGAAGATCGATCCCGATGTACCCGCAGATGTCCCGCTTATAGCCGATATGTCTTCCAATTTCCTCAGCCGTCCGCTTAACTTTAAAAAGTATTCTCTGATCTATGGCGGTGCTCAGAAAAATATCGGACCGGCAGGAGTGGCATTTGCTGTTATACGAAAAAGCTTAATGGAAAAACAAAACAGCGGACTTCCCACCATGCTGGATTATAATACACATATAGATAAAGGTTCCATGTTCAACACACCACCGGCTTTCAGCATCTACGTGGTAGGTGAAGTGCTTAAATGGATAGAGAAGAACGGTGGATTGGAAGCACGTGCCAGATACAATGAAGAAAAGGCAAATTATATTTATAACATCTTTGATGCTTCCGAATTTTATCGTGGTACTGTGGCAACGGAAGACCGTTCCTACATGAATGTTCCCTTCAGGCTTCCCAGCGAAGATCTGGAAAAGAAATTCATCGCAGAAGCAAAAGCTAAAGGGATGATCGGATTGAAAGGACACAGAAGTGTTGGTGGTTGCAGGGCTTCCATTTATAATTCACTTCCCATGAAAGCAGTTCAAGACCTGGCTCAGTTCATGCTCGATTTTGAAAAGGCAAATAAATAAACTTTGAATTCAATTTCTTTGCGGGTTATTCCGATGTTTTGGGATACCCGCATTGTTTTATCGAATATAGATAGGAAAAGGATATTGGAAGATTCAAAACTACAAACCGGAATAGATGATACCGAAAATTTCAGGCTGATACATCTTGCCTTTTTTACTGCTCTGGCAATTTCCATTTATGTTCTGGAAAACCTGCTTCCCAGACCCTTCCCTTTCATGAAGATCGGGCTTTCCAATGTAGTTGTTTTAATACTTCTTATCAAATGGAATTTTCGTTCGGCACTTGTAGTTGCTGTAACTAAAACATTTATTGGTGGCTTTTTTTCGGGAACCGTGCTCAGTCCCACAACTTTATTTTCTTTTGGTGGCAGCCTGGCAGCTTTAATTATTATGCTGATTTTCATCCACTCGAAGATAGCTTTCAGTGTGATTGGCATCAGCATTGCAGGGGCTGTAGTCCACAATATAACGCAGTTGGTAATTGTCAGATCGATACTTATCAAAGAAAATTCAATATTTTATTTGACTCCACTAATGATCTTAATGGGAATAGTAACGGGTGTAATTACGGGATATTTGGCAAAAATGTTCATGGATAGGTTTAAGAAAATATGAAGAAATACGTTATTAATAATATTATAGTTTTTTGTTTTATAATAGTTTTTTTCGCAGGAATTGGTTTTGGGATATTTCATTATTATAGAAGAGAGTTACCTCCTTTATCGGAATTGCAAAGCTATGAGATGAAGGTAGGTTCGGAAGTATATGACCGCAAAGATAATTTGATCCATATTTTCTATGTGGAAAAAAGGCAGCTTACAAAACTCAAGGATCTTCCCGAATATCTTACAAATGGAATAATAGCCGTTGAGGATAAGAATTTCTACCGTCATTGGGGAATGGATCTGAAGGGGTTTATACGTGCGCTCTTGATGGATATCAAGAAAATGGATTTCTCCCAGGGAGCCAGTACTATTACCCAGCAATTGGCCAGGAATATGTTCCTGTCGCTGGATAAAACCATTCCACGAAAGATCAAGGAAGCACTTCTTGCTATCAGGATTGAAAAGAATTTTTCCAAAGATGAGATATTGGAAATGTACCTGAACAAATCTCCATTCGGACCGGGCTTGTACGGTATTGAAGTTGCTTCTAAAAAATATTTTAATAAAACTGCTAAAGAGCTAACCATCCCGGAAGCTGCATTGCTGATAGGAATGCCGCAATTGCCGAGTGCTTATTATCCGTTCAGGTATCCCGAGCGTGCACTGCAAAGAAGAAATATTGTTCTGGGAAGAATGTTAGAAGAACATGTGATTTCAGAAGAGGATTACCTAACTGCAAAAGAGAGTGAGATCGAGCTTTACCAATCCAAAGGTAATTTCGAAGCGAAAGATTATTTCATCGAACATATTCGCCGTATCCTGGAAAAGAAATATGGAACAACCCGGTTATTTGCAGGAGGGTTAAAGATCTACACAACTCTCGATATGGAATTGCAGGAATATGCAGACTCCGTTCTCAATATGAACCTGACCAAATTCGAGGAAAAGAACGATTATGAATTCAAATATGCCGATTTCCCAGGTGATACGATCAACATTGTAACTCCTTATGTGCAGGGTGGTGTTTTTGCCATCGAACCCGAAACCGGTTTTGTGCGGGTAATGATCGGTGGCAGGAATTTCAATCACAGCAAGCTGAACCGCATCATGCAGTCAAAAAGACAACCCGGGTCTTCCTTCAAACCGATTATGTATACTGCGGCGCTGGTGAATGGTTATACACCCGCTACTATCATCCAGGATGAACCTGTTTCTTTTATTCAAAGTGATACTTTATTCTGGAAGATCAGAAACTATTCATTAATGAACTTTGGCTATACACGCCTGCGTGTAGGATTAAAAAAATCACGTAATATTTATGCAGCCAAAATGATCTATGATCTGGGACCGCGTAAGGTGATGAAATATGCAGAACACTTTGGTATTACTACTCCTGTGTATCCTTATTATACTTTGAGTGTAGGTTCTATGGAAGTGCTGCCATACCAGCTTATCACTGCCTACAC
>CBFDCX010000226.1:0-2857 GCA_965603415.1 uncultured bacterium | reverse complement strand
ATGAAGATATATGTTAAATATTCTGCTATTCTGTATTTCCATATCTGATAATCTTTTTGTGCATATTTAGATCTCATGCTGGTAGTCTCACTTAATATCTCGTATGGTTCACCGTGTTTGATATAAATTCTGCCACGGTCTGTTGTCCAGCCAGGATAGAAATGAGTAAAATGATCATTGCAGTAGTCGATCCTGGTTTTAATTACTTCTAAAAACTCGTTTTTCTCTGTTGCGGGATTAGTATCCTGAGCTGCCCAGAATGCTTCCAGATAACGTTTCTTTCTATCCTCATCCAGTGATTTGTAATATCTTTTTTGATTGGAAGTAAAGAAATAACTTACCAGTTTGTATTCATCACCCAGGTCTGTAAATACACGGAAGTGAACTTTATTCGGTTGAGCAGTCTCTTGTCGTATATCGGGATCATCCGCTGTAAGCCTTATGAATAATGCACAAATAAATAAAATCGTGATTAATTTTTTCATCGTATTTTCTTCCTTTTATAACTTATTTCAACTATGGCCGTTATCATGATAATTGCACTCACCCATTGCACCAAAGATAGCACATGACCATTAATAAAATAATCGAAGAAAATGGCAGAAATTGGAAAGAACAATTCACAGATGGTTGAGACCATAGCTTTCACTTTGTTCAATCCGAAATAGAATAGGAAGATAGCACCAGAGCCGGTGGTTACTGCAATGATCAGGAAAAAAAGCCAGTTCGTGGAAGTAACATTTTGGATTTCTCCCAGCTTCCCGATTACAAGAATATAAATCAACATAAGAATGGTAGTAAATCCGAACCTGAAAAAATTAGTAGTGTAGTAAGGTAGTCTTGTTAGAGCTTTTTTTCCCAGAACAGTAGCACTTCCAAAAGAAAAAGCTGCTATCAGCGCCCACAAGGTTGCCTGGATCAAGGGAGCATCTTCACTCATGTTAGGTTTTTTAAATCCAAAAGTTAGGAAATAGCTGGCGATAATTGCAAGCAATGCCCAAAAGATAAATCTACGCTTAATTTTTTCCTTCAGGAAAACCGCAGCTAATATGATGGCAAATATTGGTTGTAATTTTTGCAGCAATACGATTATCGAAAGATGATCAAAGCGCACCAGGAATAGAGCTTTAACGATTGCCAGAGTGCCCAACGCTCCTCCGAAAAAAGCAATTCCACCCAGAAGCAGAAAATCTGCTTTCGTGAACTTTATAAGTCTTTTATATTCCTTAAAAAGAAATGTATTCATTAACACAAATGGTACAAAATGCAACATAAAAACTACAAAACCAACGTTTAGATTGTATAACCGTGGAGTAAGTACAACACCGTCAAAACCCCACATAGTAGCTGCCAGTATTATCGCTGTGGCACCGATATATCTTTTTTTAGATTCTTCCATTATTATATCCTTTTTATTCAATGGACTTGCCCCGATGAGAAGCTTGGAGCAAGAACAATGCACATCAACGCAATTCTCGACTCATCTGACCACTCGAGAGTGGTTCAAATGAGTCAAGTCTTACTCACCCGATACACAATCCCACGTTCTTTCTGATAATCCAGCATTTTCTTAAAACATCCTTTTTCTGCTCCGATGAATTCAGGCGGACTTATACCTTTTTTTGTAAAATCGCCATCCAGCACAAGTTTAACTGCTGCTGTACAAGCATAACCTGTGGTACGAGCCATCGAAGATGTTTCGGTTTTCTCATTATACCTGTCTAAAAGATCATATTCATAGGTAATGAATTTTCCGGTTTCTTTTCCTGCAACTTTTATTTTCATTACAGTAAATTCCGGTTCATTTTTTTCCAGCTTCCACTTAGAAAAAAGCAGTTTTGAGGTCAAGTCGATAGGTTTAATCTTCACTCCATTTATATCGACTTCTTCCATTTGAAAGAAACCTGTTTCCCGCAGCATTCTCATATAATCGATATGCCCGGGATAGCGCATTGTTTTCTCTTTCATATTAGGAATTTTCATAGTTTTCAAAAGAGAGCGAAGACCATCGGTATTAAATGCTTCCAGGGTTCCGATCTCATCAAACTCGATCAATTCCGGTTCTGAAAGTGCAGGTTTTGTTACTACTTGTTCATTTTCCATAAACCGTGCCGGACGGATATATTCCTCGATCACATCGATAGGAGAAAATGGAGCTTTATATTGGAACGGAAACGTTCTCTGAACAGGCAGTCCGCCCACATAACATTCGAATCTTTCTACTTCCATATTGGCATCGTGATAACCCAGAATTACGTTGCTCATTCCGGGAGCTACACCGCAATCCACAATAGCAGTAACACCTTCATCCTTAGCTAATTTATCCAATTCAAAAGCGTCTTCAGGGAAAAAGGAAATATCAACGATATTCTTACCTGCTTCGATCACCGTCTTCACTGTTTTAAAGCCCATAAATCCGGGTACAGCGCTAACTACCAGGTCACAATCCGCGATCAGTTTTAAAATATTTTCTTTAATGGAAAGATCGGAAGTTCGTGTTTTTATCGAGTGCTTCTTAGATAGTTCACTCAAATTATCTTCATTTATATCTGCAACTATTATATCATATTGACCGGCAAGATCGATAGCAATAGCACTGCCCACCATTCCTGCACCCAGAACAATTATTTTCTTCATAATCACTCCAATTAATTGGACTTCATTAATGTGGGTTAGTTCATAAATTTAATGGATTTTGTCAAATTTAATGCTGGAAGAAAGGACTGCCCGAAGAGCAGTCCCTACAATTATAATCTATCTGCGTTTATCTGAGGTTAATTTTCCTTTATCCAGTTCATCAATCCTTTAGCAGCAAAGATCGCCATCAGCTCGACGGGAAGTGGAGCGAATTTGAATT
>CBFDCX010000225.1:0-2862 GCA_965603415.1 uncultured bacterium | reverse complement strand
ATTGAACTCTGGACAGGAATACCCGAAGAAATGGATATAGTGTATAATTCCCAGATAGGACTTGGAACCAATTACTTTGAAGTTACTGTAGATAATTCAACTGGTAATCCCATAGAAAATGCCTGGGTTTCGCTTTTAGTCGACGATGATCAACTCTTTACAGGATTTACAGATGAAGATGGCTATTTATACCTTGAACTGGATATAGAATCGACAGGAACAGCCAGTATGACCGTTACCTGTCACGATTTTATTCCTCATTTAGGGAACGTTGAAATAGTTGAATTGAATAAATTTGTGAATGTTTCAGAAATCCAGATTGACGATGATAATAATGGCAGTTCCTCCGGTAATGCAGACGGTTTGGTCAACGCTGGAGAAAGTATTGAATTGAATGTTGGTCTGGAAAATTACGGATTGCAAACTGCTAACAATGTTACAGCTACCATTTCTACTTCGAACGATTTCATAACTATCACCGATGATACCGAAGATTATGGGAATATCTCTCCGGGCAATGTAGTTTTCTCAGCCGATGATTTTGATTTTTCTGTAGATGAAGATGTGCTGGGAGGAACTGAAATAATTTTTAATGTAACGATAACAGATGATAACAGTAACCAGTGGGATGATCTGATAATTATTCCTGTGGATGGTCCGCACCTCAGTGTGGATGAATACATTTTAGTAAATGATCCCAATAGTAACGGTATTTTCGATCCGGGTGAAACAATGGGACTGGAAATTTCTTTATTCAACGGTGGAACTGTAACTGCGGATGGCATCGAAGGACAATTGATTTGTTCTCATCCATATATAACATTAGTGGACAGCCTGGGAACCTTTGAAACGATCTCACCGGGAGGAACAGGAAACAATTCATCCAATACCTTTGAAGTTACTGCCGATGTTGCCATTCTCCCTGGCTCGCAGATAGCTTTCAACCTGCTGCTTACTAATGTAAGCGGATACAACCAGGAATTAACCTTCTTTATAAATATTGGAGAAGTAACGGTAACTGATCCACTGGGACCAGATGAATACGGATATTACTGCTATGATAGTTATGATACGGGATATGAAGGCACTCCTGTTTATAACTGGATCGAAATTGATCCCAGCTTTGGTGGTTCAGGTACTACGCTTGGTATATATGATCCGGGAGATACCGGAGCAATTCAGAATGTTTCTGTTCCCTTCAGTTTTAATTTTTATGGCATTAATTACAATACACTTACGGTGTGTTCCAATGGCTGGGTTGCACCGGGAGGAACTTCAATGTCTTCCTTTATGAACTGGCAAATTCCCGGTCCAGGCGGTCCCTCTCCCATGATAGCCCCATTCTGGGATGACCTTAAAACTGCTTCGGGACATATTTGTTATTATCATGATACAAATATAAATGCCTTTATTGTGGAATGGTCACATCTGCAAAATGATTATAATAGTGCTGAAGAAACATTCCAGTTGCTGCTACTTGATCCAGCGTATTATCCCAGTCCAACAGGAGATGTAGAGATAATCTTCCAATATGAAACTATCAATAATATAGATCAGGGATCTTATCCATATCAATATGGTCAATATGCAACCGTTGGTCTGGAAGATCACACAGGAAGAGTAGGCTTGGAATATACATTTAATAATACCTATCCTACTGCTGCCAGAACACTGCAAAATGGACTTGCCCTTAAATTGACTACACTTGGTTCGGGTATGATGGATCCTCCTATTATCGGATTGAATCAAGACGAATTCCAGTTTGTACTCCTGGAAAATGAAATTGACAGCCAGACGCTTCAGATCACCAATAGTGGTGAAGCCAATCTTGTCTATAATATTACCAAACAATATATAGACGAGCGTGGTCAGGGTGGTCCTGATGCCTACGGATATCAGTGGATAGACAGCAATGAGCCCAACGGACCTGTATACGAATGGCGGGATATAAGCGGGTTGGGAACACCTGTAACGTTTGTCCATAATGATGAAGCTACTCCTCTCATGCCTATCGGATTTGATTTTAATTTCTACGGCACATATTATTCCGAATTCAGAATTAGTCCGAACGGCTGGATCGGGTTTGGTGATGACTGCACGGAATGGAATAATCTTTCTCTGCCACACCCGGATGCACCAAAACCTGCTATTATGACCTTCTGGGATGACCTCGATCCGTTGCAAGGTGGAGATGTGTATTACTACAGTACATCGGATAGTCTGATTGTATGGTTTGATAATGTTATTCACTTCCCTGGTAATTACACAGGGACTTATAATTTTCAGTTAATAATCTATTCGTCAGGAAGTTTCCTGTTCCAATATCAGTCGGTTAGCGGTGATATCGATTCTGCTACTATCGGTATTCAGGATGAGAACGCATCAACGTTTCTGCAAATTGTTTACAACGGGTCTTATGTGCAGAACGAATTGGCTGTTTATTTCAAGAAAATCGTAGATTGGGTTGACATATCACCCGATATGGGTTATGTGGAAGCTGGTGAGATGGAGAGTGTAACCATCACAGTTACTTCCGAAGAGCTTATACTTGGAGATTATCTGTGTAACCTGAAAATGACCACTAACGATCCCGAAGCAAGCCTGATCACTATTCCAGTTAACCTTTCAGTGGTTAGCGATTATCCACGCATAGATCTATCATCGGATGTTTTTGATTTTAATACTGTATTCATAGGAGAAGTGGTTGTGGATACATTGATTGTTTACAATATTGGAACGCTCATTCTGGTTGTGGATGATATTTCAAATGAACTTGATGTATTTACAGTGACACCTACTAATTTTGTTGTAGATCCCGATGAACAGAGAGAAGTTATCATCACTTTTGCTCCCACTTCCGAA
>CBFDCX010000224.1:0-2878 GCA_965603415.1 uncultured bacterium | reverse complement strand
CATACTCTGTAAATATTTCTATTTTCACCTTTGTTTGTGCCGGTATAGTTGCTCTTGTCATCGCTCTTGTTACAGTTAGTTTCAGAGCAATAAGAGCAGCGCTTACCAATCCTGCTGAAGCGTTGAAGTATGAATAGAAGATAATTATGTTGAAGAATTATCTTAAAATTGCATTAAGAAATATGACAAGATACAAAATGTATTCCATCATAAATATTCTGGGTCTGGCGGTGGGAATCGCACTTTTCATTCTGGCAATGCTCTATTGCTACTTCTACTTGAGCTACAATAAATTCCACAAAGATGTAGATGAAATCTATTGTCTGACCAATATTACAATGAGTGACAAGCATTATGTTTATGCACCGATTTCTTTGCAAGAAACCTGGTTGGAGGAACTTCCGGAAGTACCCAATGTGACCAGGTACAGGTTTGGTAGAGAAAGAGTTATAACTTCTGAAGATAAGAAAATAATGGAAGAACGGATAAGATTCGTGGATAATGAATTCTTTAAGGTTTTCTCTTTTGAAATGATATCCGGGAATCCTGAAAATGCATTAACAGAACCCAATACTGTGGTTTTAAGTGAAAGTATTGCCCGTAAATATTTTGGTGATGCCGACCCGATTGGAAAAGTTCTGGTTACGGATGACAGCTTGAATTTGCAAGTAACCGGAGTCTTGAAAGATTATCCTAAAAATTCAAGTGTTACTTATAACCTGTTAATATCTCATTCTACATTGCAGGAAAAAGATGTGTGGGATAGCTGGACTACTTTTTTTATTCGGATTCAGGAAAATTATGATAAATCTTTACTGGCTGAACAAATAAATTCCATATATGAGAAATACATTCCTGATGAAAAAGACCGGGCTAAAGATGTATATTTTTTACCTCTCACAGAACTATATTTCCGTCCGCAACATATTACTGCTGGATTCAGTATGGTTCCGGCTTTGCAGTATTACCTGATAATGAGCCTGGCTTCTGCACTACTTCTGGTCGTGTGCTTGAACTTCATGAACCTGGCTACAGCCAAATATATGAACCGGGCAAAAGAAGTTGGAATGAGAAAGATCATTGGTGCTCACAGGAAACAGATCATCAGGCAATTCATGGGAGAGTCGATATTGATATCTTTTATCGCTTTGCCTTTGGGATTGCTTTTCTATCTTGCTTTTAGACCGACTTTCATCAATTTTATGAGAATGGATGTTCAGCTATATATCTGGGATTATCCCGTTTTAATTCTATACTTATTAGTTGTTATAATCTTAGTTGGAATTATTTCCGGTAGTTATCCCGCATTGTTACTTTCTGGTTTTAAAGCAATTAATGTTCTTAAAGGGAACATTAAACAAGGTTTGAAATCAGGAACATTTCGAAAAGTATTAGTTGTAATTCAATTCACTTTATCCATTGTTCTTATAATTTTTGCAGTTGTGACTACCAGGCAATTCGACCACCTGGTAAAAGTAGATCTGGGTTATGACCGAAGCGAGATTGTGGTTGTGGAATTACATAATAAAACCATCGATAAAATCGATGTATTTAGAAATGAGATATTAAATAATCCGGATGTTGTTTCAGTTGGAAAAACCCAATATCCACCTGTTGATTGGGGTTCCGGACCGGGTTCCAAAGTAATTCCTGAAGGAATGGACGAAGAATCTGCTGTACGCATTAAAATGTATCCTTCCAATGATGAGCTTATCAAAACCTTGGGAATTAAACTTGTAAATGGAAGAAGTTTTTCCAAAGATTTCAACGAAGAAAATAACTGCATTATCAGTGAAGCATCTGCCAGGTTGCTTCCCTGGGATGATCCTATCGGAAAACAAATTAGTTCAGGTGAATGGAATGTAACCATAATCGGTGTAGTGAATAATTTCCATTTTGACCATGTCTTCAGGGAATTAGCTCCAACAATGTTCTATTTTAACGAGAATAATTGTTCCTATTTACTGATTAAAACTTTAGCCAGAAAGAGCGATTCTGTAATTCAGAATATTAAAGAAACCTGGAATAACATATCAACTGAATTTCCCATTGAAATCTGGACATTGGATGAATTTTTTATTGATAATTTTAAGAGCACAGTTAAAGGTAAGGAATTAAATAACTTTATCAGCATTGTGTCTATTTTCTTTTCTTGTTTGGGGCTATTAGGTTTAGCATCATTTACAATTGAAAGAAAAACCAGAGAGATTGCAATTAGAAAGGTGGTGGGAGCAACTGCAAATAGCATTTTAAAACTGCTATTATCGAAATTCATGTTTTTAGTGATTTTATCAAACTTGATCGCCTTACCGATTGCTTATTTTTTATCCAACTGGTTCATTAATTGGGCTTGGGTATATTCAATAAAACTAAAAGCTGATATATTCATTTTTACTGCGTTGCTTTCGATTATTACAGCAATTCTGGCAGTTATTTCCCAGACTCTAAAAGCAGTTTATTCAAATCCGGTGGAAGCCTTGAAGTATGAGTAGAGTAGAGCAAACATCCTGTTTGCGAATTTGAAATTTGAAATGAAGAATTGAAAAGGAAAATAAAATGTTTAAAAATTATTTTAACATTGCAATCAGGAATATTTGTCGTCAAAAATTTTATTCTATTCTCAATATATTGGGCTTGGCAATTGGAATCACCTGCTGCCTGCTTATTGTATTGTATATTCAAACGGAGCTTAGTTACGACAAATTCTATCCGAATGCAGACAGGATCTTTCGTCTGAACAATGAGAATAACATGGGTGGAAAAATTGATAAATACTGCAATGCTCCCCGACCAATTTCTCCCACCATGAAAGAGATCTATCCGGAAATTCTGGAGAATACCAGAGTATACGGTGTAAATGGTTTATATACTCATAAAG
>CBFDCX010000223.1:0-2881 GCA_965603415.1 uncultured bacterium | reverse complement strand
TCGATAAGTATATGATCCAGAGGGTCAGCCGATTCAATTTCCTGGGGAGAACCGCAACTGACTCCATCTATTATTGGCATATAATAATAATCGCCATTTCCAATGTGTTCTACATTCCTGCTGGGAAACATCGAACCTTCCCCGGTAAGGAGCCAGTTGATATTTATATTAAACCTGGTTACCAGCTTGTTTAAAAAATTATAATCCGGAGTTGTTTTATCTTTAACATATCTGTTTATTACCACGTTGGAAGTGCCTATCTCTTTTGAAAGTCCTGTTTGTGTTAAAGACAGTTTCTTTAAAACATCTTTCAATCTTTTCCCAAAAGACATA
Source organism: uncultured bacterium (assembly GCA_965603415.1). Classification (GTDB taxonomy): domain Bacteria; phylum Cloacimonadota; class Cloacimonadia; order Cloacimonadales; family TCS61; genus JACNIV01. The sequence continues at coordinate 2,548 of CBFDCX010000223.1, read as the reverse complement.
GTGACCTCCTTCAAAAAATACGGTTAACTACATGGTTAAAATTTAATTATTATATTAACTGTCAAGTTAAATAATTTGAGTGGATGTTTTTCTTGTGTCTTGTTAAAAGGTAGGAGATCTATCCAATTATAATTTTGCGTTCTTTGCTATCGGATACTTCACCAATGATTCTGCACCATTCTAATCCTGCTAGTTTCAGTTTATCAAGAAGCTTATCTGCTTTTTCTCCGGGAACAGAGATCATTAAACCACCCGAGGTTTGGGCATCATACAAAAGCATTAGATGGTGTTGAGTGTAGGATTTGCAAGTGAGAGAGACATGTGGTTTAAAATATCTCTCATTTCGGAAAGATCCACCGGGAAACAAACCGGTTTCTGCCAGGTCAAAAGCTTCTTCAATGATTGGAATGCTGTTTAAATCAAGATGAACTGATACTGAATCATTAGTCATTTCATAAAGGTGTCCCAAAAGACCAAAACCTGTGACATCTGTCATAGCATTCACACCGATTTCCACAGCTATCTCAGAAGCTGTTTTGTTCAGGTAGCTCATGTGAAATGCAGCTTTATCGATAGCACTTTGTGGAGCCATATCCGCTTTAATGCTGGTAGTAATAACTCCCATTCCAATGGGTTTGGTCAGGATAATTTTATCACCTGGTTTCATTGTGTTGTTTCGAATGATCTTATTGGGATGAACAGTGCCGGTAACAGAAAGCCCGTATTTCATTTCCAGGTCTTCGATAGTATGACCACCAAGTACAACGCCTTCTGCTTCAATAACTTTATCCAATCCACCACGCAGAATTTCATTAAGCATTTCTTTGGTGATATGGCAGGAATCGTAAGCAACTATATTCAATGCAGTACACACTTTTGCCCCCATAGCAAATACATCGCTCAGGCTGTTTGCAGCAGCTATCTGTCCAAATATGTATGGATCGTTTATAACGGGTGTTATAAAATCTACTGTCTGAATAATAGCAATATCATCTGAGATTTGATATGCTCCCGCATCATCACTTGTATCGAAAGCAACAAGTGTATTGGGTGTATGAGGATATTTCAATCCCTTCATTATTTTTTCAAGGTCCGCCGGACTTACTTTACCAGCTCAGCCAGCGGCTTTTACAAAATGAGTGAGTTTTATTTCTTCTTTCATTTCTTTTCCTTGAATATTTTTTCTTCTCTTAATTTCATGTAATTAAACATGCAAAAGTTGTTTATAGTGTCAAGATTAATTTGAGTTTGTATCAGCATTCGGAATACTAATTTTCGCGCAAATTAATTCTCTTTATGTACAAATAATATTGCTTATTAATAAATTATTTGACACATATTAGTATTTTTTGAGAAACAGAAATGTAAATTAATAAATAAAGATGGGGATTAATTTGAGCAATTTAACAAAACCTGTTGTAGAAATGAAAAACATCACTAAAAAATTTGGTGATTTTATAGCAAACGACAATATCAGCTTAACAATTCAAAAAGGAGAAGTTCATGCCCTGTTAGGAGAAAACGGAGCAGGCAAATCAACTTTGATGAACATCTTGTATGGCTTGTACTCTCCAACCAGTGGTAAGATATATATCAACGGCAAGGAAGTGGAAATAAAAAATCCTAACATTGCTATCCAGAACAAGATAGGTATGGTTCATCAGCACTTTATGTTAGTAAAACCCTTCACTGTTACAGAAAATATTATTCTGGGGATGGAAAAAACCGGTGGTTTTGGTAAACTACAGTTAAGGGAAGCAGAAAAAGAAGTGGTGGAACTTTCTAACAAATATAGTCTTCAGGTAAATTCTAAATCCAAAATAGAAGATATAACAGTAGGCATGCAGCAACGTGTGGAAATATTGAAAGCTTTATATCGTGGTGCGGATATTTTAATATTAGACGAACCAACTGCTGTACTCACTCCACAGGAGATACATGAACTTGGAAAAATAGTTCATAATCTTACTCAGGAAGGAAAGTCCATCATCATCATTAGTCACAAATTAAAAGAAATTAAAGAGATGGCAGACAAGTGCACAATAATTCGTCGCGGTAAATACATTGACACAGTAGATGTGAGCAAAACCAGCATAGAAGAACTTGCCTCTAAAATGGTTGGCAGGAAAGTAAATTTTATTGTTGATAAAAAAGATAAAAAAACTGGAAAAGTAGTATTGAAAATTGAGAACTTGGTAGTAAAAGATAATAGAGGTATTAAAACTGTTAACGGGCTTTCCCTGGAAGTTCGGGCAGGAGAAATCTTAGGAATTGCTGGCATCGATGGAAACGGGCAGACTGAGTTTCTGGAAGCTATAACAGGATTAAGAAAGGTTGAATCAGGGAGAGTAAAACTTCACAACCGTGATATCACTAATAAAACACCGAGGGAAATCATTGAAAATAAAATTGCAAATATCCCACAGGATAGGCAGAAAAGAGGATTAGTTCTCGATTTTACCGTTGCTGAGAATATGATCCTGGAAAATCATAATAAAGAACCTTTTGCCAGCAGGGGCATTCTCGACCATCAAAATATTTACAACTT
>CBFDCX010000222.1:0-2904 GCA_965603415.1 uncultured bacterium | reverse complement strand
TGCAGCAATTACTTCCCCCAGGATGTTTATTAACTGAGGACGCTTAAATGCTACTTCCACATAGGGAGTGAACTTGATGTCATATTCATTGAAACAAACATATTTAAGGTTTCTAAAACTCCTGACCGGGAATTTATTAAATTCAGGAACTTTCAAGCTGCGTGTAAGCTGACGCATCCTGTCGCCACGGAAATTAAAAGAGATAACTGCATCGTTATCTTTAAGTGTAGCTACCGGTTTTCCATTTTCGATCATAATTTTGGGAATTATAAATTCATCTGTGATATCGGAATCATAGCTTTTCTGAATTGCCTTTAAAGGATCGGTTATCTTTTCGCCTTTACCATTAACTATAACATCGTATGCTTTTTCAATGCGATTCCAACGAAAATCACGATCCATAGCATAATATCTACCTGAAATGGTTGCTACTTTCCCGATTCCTATCTCTTTTGATTTTTCCAGGAATTGTTCCATGAGTTCAATTCCGGAATGGGGAAGAGTATCACGTCCGTCCATGAAAGCATGAAAATAAACTTGCTTCAAACCTTCTTTTTTACAAAGTTTCAATAGCGCCCAAATATGATTTATATTGCTGTGTACATTTCCATTGGAAAGCACACCCAAAAGATGCAGATCACTTTTATTTTTTGCATGTTCGACCGCTTCCAATAATTTCTCATTTGTATAGAATGAACCTTCCCGGATTTCTTTGAGGATCATTGTGTTAAGCTGGTAAACAATCCTTCCTGCACCAATATTTAGATGTCCAACCTCAGAGTTGCCCATATCACCTTCCGATAATCCTACTTCTTTTCCCGAGGCAATAAGCTCACTATTTGAATTTTCGCTAATAAATTTATCATAATTTGGTTTATTTGCTGCTGCAATAGCATTTCCATATTCAGAGCGATTAATTCCAAATCCATCCAGTATGAGGAGTAAAACTTTTTCCATTTACACTCCAGTATCTAATCTTGGTCCAAAAAAAAATAATCCAGATTCAAGTATAAACAATCATTTTCAGTTGATTGACAGTGTCAAGATAAGAGTTCCGGGAATACAATTTTAACATACCTGCATACATTTCTTTACTTGACAGAGAGTAATGAATACAGATTTTAACAACAGGAAATTAATTGATATTGGAGACTGGATGCTGAAAGTGGGAATAGTTGGAGTTGGTCAATTCGGGCAAAACCATGCACGTATTCTAAGCCAGAGCGATAAATGTAAATTCGTGGGACTTTACGACAAAAACCAGCATCGTGCTGCAGAAATTGCAGATAAAATTGGAACAAGAACTTTCCCCGATTTCGATTCGCTGCTGGATGAATGCGATGCACTGGTGAACGTGGTTACCACCATTTCTCACTTTGAATTGGCGAAGAAAGCTCTGGAGCGTGGCATTCATGTTTTTATAGAAAAACCTATTACTTCCGACCTGTGGCAGGCAGAAGAACTTCAGAAAATAGCAGAAGAAAAAAACCTGAAAATCCAGGTTGGTCATATCGAACGTTTCAATCCTATCGTGATGGAAATGGAAGATAAAATAAAAGATCCGCTATTTATCGAATGTCACCGCATTGCACCATTCACACCACGTGGAACGGACATTCCGGTAGTACTGGAATTGATGATCCATGATATCGACTTGATACTTGCTTTCATTAAAAGTGATGTGAAACATATAAGTGCAAGCGGTGCGGGAGTAATGACCAAAAGCATAGATATAGCCAATGCTCGTATCGAATTTGAAGATGGGGCAGTAGCCAATATAACAGCCAGCAGAATTTCCATGAAGCGTTCACGTAAATTGCGTATCTTCCAGAAAGACGATTATTTCTCAATGGATTTCCAGGCAAAGAAAGTAACGCATATCAGGAAGTCGAAGAATTTATATAAAGTATTACCCAAGATCATGATGGGCAAATATGATAAGATCGATACCAAAGACGTAGTAGATATCGTAGAGGTGGATGCTTCCAACCGTAAGAAAGATGCGCTCACATGTGAGCTCGAATCTTTTATCCATGCGGTTGAAGCAGATATAAATCCGGTGGTGGACGGTGCCAGCGGCACCAGAGCACTCAAAGTAGCTCTGGAAATAGTGGAGAAGATAGATAAAAAGTAGAACCCTTTGCAGTTTCCCTTAATCAAAGGAAATACGTAGAGAAGCAAGGAGAATAAGTGAAAATAATAGAAATAAAAGATATAGAGAGGTACCTGGGAAAGGAAGTGAAATTACGCGGCTGGGTGCGTAACTACCGTAAAGCCAGCAGTAAACTTCGTTTTATTATTTTCCGTGATGGCAGCGGGGAATTACAGTGTGTAGCTTTCAAACCGGATATGGGTGAAGAAGCTTTTGAAAAAGTAAAACAACTTACCATGGAAACTTCATTGGAAATAATCGGTGTTCCGCAAAAACATCCCAAATTTGAAGATAAATTTGAATTTCATCTGAAAGATGTGAACATTATTGGCACAGCGGAAGAATACCCAATTGGTAAGAAAGAGCACGGTCCCGATTTCCTGCTTTCACAGCGTCATTTGTGGTTGCGTACCCGCAGGCAGAATGCAATTCTCAAGATACGTCATACAGTTTATTTTGCGATCTGTGAATACTTGAACAACAACGGTTTCTACCGTTTCGATTCACCTATTCTCACACCTAATGCCAGCGAAGGGACTACAACACTTTTCGAAGTACCCTATTTCGATCTGGGCTCTGCTTTTCTTTCCCAATCCGGTCAATTATACCTGGAAGCAGGAATCATGAGTTTGGGCAGGGTTTATGATTTCGGTCCTGTATTCCGTGCTGAAAAATCCAAGACACGTAAACATCTCACCGAATTCTGGATGATGGATGCGGAAGCAGCTTTTGTGGAACATGAAGAGAACATG
>CBFDCX010000221.1:0-2910 GCA_965603415.1 uncultured bacterium | reverse complement strand
CAGGCTGCAAGCCGGGATTATAAATTATAAATGGCACCGGATCGTGAGTGTGAGTTCGCACATCGCAGGGTGTGGAATGATCCGGAAGAACAGCTATTGTGGTCTGCTCTTTCAATTTGGATGTTTCTTCAATAATATATTTTACCACTCGTTTATCCAGGTATTCAAGTGCTTTAATTTTCAGGTCCACATCACCGGCATGACCGGCTTCATCGGTAGCTTCTACGTGCAGGTAAACCAGATCGTGGGTTTTCAGGGCTTCAATTGCTGCTTCTGCTTTTCCTTCGTAATTTGTATCTGTAAGCCCGGTTGCACCTTCCACTTCGATCACATCCATTCCGGCAAAAATACCCAGTCCTTTGATGATATCTACTGCGGAAATAACAGCACCGGTAACACCAAATTTTTCCTTCAAAGTTCTCATTTGAGGTTTATAACCCGCAGACCAGAACCAAACGGAATTGGCAGGATCTTTGCCTTCTGAAATCCGTTTCATATTCACCGGGTGATCTTTCAGAAGTTCCTGAGATTCTAAAATTAATTGGTTCAGAAGTTTCGCTGTTTCTTCACCTCTTTTACATGTAGGTTTTATCAATACATCTTTGAATAGCGTTCCCGGTACATCATGCGGAGGAGTGAATTTAAGGTCGTTAATTCCATTTTTTACAACCAGTATATGCCTGAAGCTAAACCCCGGATAAAACCTGATCACATCATCTGCCAGATTTTCATTCAGAAAATCTATAAGAATATTCGCTTCCTCTGTACTGATGTGCCCTGCAGAATGATTTTTGATTTTTTCATCTTCTATACAGAGCAGGTTACAGCGCATTACCAGGTCGGTCGGTTCAATTTCAATGCCAATACTTGCGCCTTCCAGCACACCTCTTCCCTGGTAAACTTTGTGAACATCATAACCAAGGACAGCCAGGTTTGCCACTTCACTTCCGGGCGGCATATCTTTCGGTACAGTTTGAAATAATCCACATCTTCCCCATTTACACAGTTTATCTATATTGGGAATATCAGCTACCATGAGTGGCGTTTTATTGCCAAGTTTTTCTATTGGGCGATCGGTCATGCCGTCACCCAGAATTATGATGTATTTCATATTTTATTCTTATATTTTTTCTTTCTATTTTTTTCTTTGTGAATCTCTCTGCAAAGTCTTTCAACTTCACGGAAGTTAACTTTTCCGCTACCCATAATTGGGATATTTTCAAATATATGGAATTCTTTAGGAAGAGCGATAGCAGGCAGTTCTTTAGCCATTTTCTTTAGAATGCTCTTTGTGTCGATCTCTCCAGTTGTAATAGCGGCAACTACATCAGCTCCTTTTGTAGGATTCGGAACATCTACCACGCAACAAATAACTTCATCAGGAAGATATTTATTTATTACTTCCTCAACTTTAACCAGTGAGATCATTTCTCCACCAACTTTCACAAATCTCTTCAAACGTCCCTTATGCCAGATATAACCATCCTCATCGACCAGCCCCATATCTCCCGTATCATACCAGCCTTTATGAATTCGCAGAGATGTTTCCTCCAGATCTCCAAGATACCCTTTCATTACCATATCACCTTTCACCAGGATCTTCCCAACAGAATTTGCAGGCAATTCCTCATCTGTATCGATATGTAGTATTTTAACCCGAACATCAGGAATTGGTTTACCTACACTTCCTACTTTATTTTCATTCGGAGTGTTTATAGATATTGCAGGGCTCGTCTCTGTGGTTCCGTAAGCATTTAATATTGTTAGATTTTGCTTTTCTAAAAAACCATCAAAGATCTGATTTGTTAAAGTATCCGCCCCAGAGATCGCAATTCTCATTGAATCAAAATCGCCTTTTGCGGATTTTTTTAAGTAACCATAATAGAAGCTGGGAGTACCAGCCATCAATGTAACTTTGTATTGTTTTATCAATCCGCAAATGATTTTGTAATCAAGAGGATTTGGGTATGCCACTATTGTACAGCCTAAAATTAACGGCAGCCAGTAATTTGCAGTAATTCCGAATACATGGAACAGTGGTAGATTTCCCAGGAAAATATCGTCAGGACCCAAATCCATAATTTCCGGAATCCCTTTTACATTATGGAAAATATTCTTATGGGTGAGCTGTACAGCTTTTGGTTCTTTCTCGCTGCCGCTTGTAAAAAGGATAACCGCAGTTTCATCCATATCACCATGATGTATGGATTTTATGATTTTTTTAGCAGAGCCTTTTGATTTGATAAGAGCTGGAAGTTTGTCTGAAAGCTTGATCGACGCTGCAATATCTTCCAGAAAGATCATACCTTCTATCGGCTCGAGTTTAAGTTTTTCTAATAATTTCTTACTGGTGATGATCGTTTCAAAACTACATTTTTCTTGAGCATAAATCGAATTTTCTATAGCTCCGGTACCATAATTAATCATCACCGGGATTTTACCCGCCATCAATAAGCCCAGGTTTGTAAGCATACACCCTGCTGAGGTTGGAACCATAATCCCCACATATTTACTTTTGATCTTCTTGAACTTTTTCGCAAAAATCAAAGATGCGATCAACATTCTTTCATATGGCACATCTTTACCTGTGGCAATATCATAAACGGCAATCTTCTTACCAAACTTCTTAGCAGTTTTTATAAAGCGATGATGTAATTGCATATAACCTCCTAAATTAATTTAAATTCATTCATTTTTCAAGTACACAATTTAATATTTTTCTTTCAAATAATTTTTGAATGATCGATAATCATTTTCAATTTTATCGTAGGATTCTTCCTTTTCTTCGATTCCTTCCAAACTGGGTGGAAGGGCTGGATCAAAGTTCAGAATCTCTCTGATCTGTTCAGGGAATTTTGCAGGATGTGCCGTTTCCAGAGAAATACAAAGCTGTTCTGAATTATCATATTC
>CBFDCX010000220.1:0-2955 GCA_965603415.1 uncultured bacterium | reverse complement strand
CTTTTATGAATTATGCATATTATTTCAGCATTATCATCTTTTTGGTTTCGGTGTAACTTTGTGTTTTCAATTTATAGAAATAGATACCGGAACCATACTGTATAGCATCCCAGGTAAGTTCATGTTCCCCGGCTTCGTACTGGTAAGTTTCAAGAAGCTGACCTTTGGTATTATAAATTGTTAAAGTTCCTGTTTCATTTTCTTTGATAGAAAATTCTATCATTGTTTCAGGATTGAATGGATTGGGATAGTTGCTGCAGAGGAAAGTATTCTGCGGCAATTGCGGTACAGGTTCTTCTTCCGGAACAGTTAAAGTAGCAGGTCCGTAGGTATCCGTATTTCCGCCACCATCTATACTTTCCAGCCAGTACCAGTAGGTTTGCCCCACTGTTACATCATATTCATCGGTAAATTGGTAATTTGTGGGTCCACTGGTAGTTCCGGCACCCGGTATAAGCCCGGAATTATTAATACAAAATGTTGTGTTATTTTCAAGTGCGTTTTCTGTTTCCCCTCTGTAAATATTCCAGCCCAGGTTGTTGGTTTCGGATTGAGTTGTCCAGAGAATGGTGAGATTATCATTAACAAATTGGGCTGTGAAGTTGCTCAGGGTTACGGGGAGTGCTTGACCACCATCAAGATTTCCTGGAGTAGCATTTGAAGAGCTTTCCTGACTACTCCATGTTCCAACAGAAGTTTGAACAATTCTATTGCCCGCATCTACTTCTGGAGTTGAGTCAATTTCATCTCTTGAACTTGGTGAAAATAATTTATAGCTTCGTCCAGTAGTGAAATATAAACTCGTGCTTCCTTGATCGAATGATGCATTCAAAGAAGAAATGGTTATACTCCAAGCTGCTTCAAAAGTTGCTTGATCAGCACCACGTGCAACAATTAAAACTCCTTCTGCTGGTATAATAACACCAGAGCCAAATGTATAAGTATAGCCATCATAAGCTCCACCACTCCATCTTTCAATGTAGGAATTTTCCATATTTATATAATTTGCACTATTATTATATATTTCCATATATGCAGTTGTATATCCACCAGTATTTTCATCACTTACTTCACTGATAAATACTACACCAGCAGTTGGACCAGCAGCATCTGATACGAAATAATAGTATTCTAGCGAAGTTTTACTTTCTGGGACATCATCTTCAGCATAGACTTCATAATACACAGTTATTCCGTCTGATTGTGCTGGGATGTCAGAAGTCGTTGTATAAGTATCTCCTGAACCACCGTTAGACATTGAAATTGTTGTTCCAAGACTTCCGGAAGTCAATCCCCAATGCAATTCAACTAAACTAATGGTTCCATCGGCATCAGTTACATCTGCGGAAACAGCAACTGTAGTTGAAGAGGTGATACCTGAAGCAGGGACTTGAGTGATATTTGATATTGACGGGAGAATATTACCGCCTGTTCCAATCCAGGAATCTGGATCAAAATCACCCGGAGCATCTTGGGTTTGTATTACATCACCGCCTGGTCCATCAGACCAAGTATTCCAATTTTCATCAGCATAGGTAGCTTGTCCAGTTAAGACTGTAGCAACTCTTTCGGCTCTTCCATCTTCATATTCTTGAGAAAAACCAGTTCCATCTATTCCAGGAACCCCAAATTGATCTACTACAGTACCTGTACCATCTACTAATTCAATTGGATCGTCACCATTTGCACCAACAACGCCATTACTTACAGCATCTAATTGATCCGCTGCAAAGCCATAGACAGATAAAAAAGTTCCACTTGTTAAATCATAAGCAATGATATAAAAATCTCCAGCTGCTATTGTTCCTGTTAGATTAATTGAATAACTAACTGTAGGAGATGCGTTTGTGTACTTATCAATTCTCCAATTGCTACCTTCGGTAAAATCAACTGCTGTTGACCCATTGTTATAAAGTTCAATGTACCTTGCATTTGAATTATTATTTGGATCAGCCAATTCTGTCATAAAAACATCACCAAATCCCAAACTCACCATAAACAAAAAAACTAAAATAAATAAAAAAGTCTTCTTCATACTTCCTCCAATTTTTTTAATTAATTTTAATAATATCTAAATTGTTAATTACTTACTTTTTGTCAAATTAATTATAATTAAATTAAATATTCACTGGTTACCAAGCGCTGCTTGTCGGGACGTAGTTTACGTAGACTGGGATGGTAACCCATTTATTGCGTTCCCAAAGTCCACCTGTTTCCTCGTTCCCAAAGAGTGCTTTGGGAACGAGAGTATTTGTAACATATCAATTTAATGGAATAAAAAATGCATTTTTCAATTTACAAATTTTAATGCATAAATAAATCGTGAATTATATGGAGAATATGTGAAAAAAGTTTTAATTCTTATTGTGCTTGTAATGGTATTGGCACAACTATATGGTAATGATCTTTTGCAAAAGACGCTTCCCAACGGGATGGAGATTGTGGTAAAAGAAAATAATCTTAATGAATCGATCGGATTTTACTGTTTTGTAAAAACCGGTTCTGTGAATGAAGGTAAATATCTGGGAGCAGGAATATCTCACTACCTGGAACATATCATTTCCAGTGGAACCACCACCTTCCGCACAGAAGACGAATATGAAAAAATGGGAAAAGAAATGGGAGCACTGGTGAACGCCTACACCACTTATACAGCTACTGCATTTTATATAGCTGTGGAAAAACAGTACAAAGACGAAGCTTTGAAAATCCTCTCCGAACAGATGCAGGCAAGTGTTTGCGATTCTTTTGAAGTTGCCCGTGAGAAGCAGGTTATCCTCAAAGAGATCGTGATGCGTTCCACGCCACCACGTTCCAGGATATATCAAAGAAACAATGAACTTGTCTATCCAAATTCCAACAGTAAATATCCTATCATCGGCTATACTGAACTTTATAAAACCATATCCCGTGATGAGCTTGAAGATTATTATAAACAAAGATATGCACCCAATA
>CBFDCX010000219.1:0-2985 GCA_965603415.1 uncultured bacterium | reverse complement strand
CCACCGATATTCCCAATACCCAACATCAGGAAGTCTTCGGATTTCAACTTTGAAATCCTCTCTACAAGTTTTTCTCCACTCGTCCATCCGATGTCAACAATTTTGTTAGCAGGCAGGTGGCGCCTTAGTGCATACGATCTTATCGTACCGGTTTGTTCTCCTATCAAAAATAATTTATCGTGTTCTATTTTCGTTAACATTCGAACAAGCTGTTTGGAACGGAACATCCTGTCTGTCCGGGTGCTCAAAACAATTATCACTTCATCAATCTCTGGATGCAGATCCTTGATGTAATTGATAAGAAACTCTGTAGATTCAGGATCATTAGCAGCAAAAGAATGAGCAAAGAAGATATCTTTCTTTTTGTATTTCGTATAGAATATTTCTGTAGCGCCAATATCGGGCAGGGCATTGTACATGCCCTGTAAAGCGGTTTTTTTATTTACGCCAAGATGTTCACAGATGCCAAGTGATAGAGCTACATTTTCTTTGTGCTCGATATGAGAAAAACCTTCCATATCTTCATCTGTAACATCTTCCTTGTGCGTTTGAATCAGTTCGGTATGGTTTCTTTTCGCCTGTTTTTTTATAAGCGGGAACATGTTTCTCTCTGCAGTAAACGCAATTCCTTTGGGTGGTAGTGTATTACACAAAGAGAGTGTTACGTTCTTTATACCAGGTCCCATCAGATCCAGATGATCAGGACGTGAATTTGTGATCACTCCAATATTGGAATTTACTATTTCATGCTCGGTAACCCACTGATATTCGGGATTCACTGCCATGCATTCCAGCACCAGAATATCTATCTTGCGTTTAGCTACGAATTTAATGATCTTCAATTGCTCCTTTATATTTGCTCCATGATGTCTAATTATCGGAGTTTCTTTCCCATTTTCAAAGATAAGTCTTGGGGCAGAACCGGTTGTTTTGGCGATCGTCTTTTTGCTGCCTGCACGTAAACCTGCTGCGATCAAACGAGTAACACTCGATTTCCCGCGAGTACCATTAACATGTATTATAACAGGAATATGCTTACGATAGGTTTTATTTTTATGAAATTCGATAACTCCGAAAAGTATCAGTAAAAATAAACCAAATATTAAGCCAGCCATAAGAAGTGATTACTCTACTATTACCTTACCGCTCACTAATTCCATTTCGTCAAAACCCTCTACAGGATCACCATTTTCATCGATCAGGTTTAAATTTTCAAATGTGAGATCACTTTCACCGGCTAATAATCCCACCAGGATAAATTCAAATAATGTACCGTCACCGGTTATACCGTCTTCTCCGGCAGTCTGAACCTGTCCGATGGCTACACAGAGCCTGTCATATTCTATCTGGGTTGCTATGATTGCATCTTCACCCCAGAAATCCCCTATGCTTACGGGATTAATCGGAGCATTTACCACACCATTATTGAATACTATTTCCACAGATAAAGCAAACACGTTCACTCCGCCATATAGTTGTACACTAAAAACAGCTTCTTCATCAACGGCTATTGTCTGCTCTGCTGGTTCAATTTTCAATTGATGACCTGCTTCAATTACTTCTATCTCAATCGTTAAGGAATCACTATCAACGTTATCGGAAACAGTACAAGTAATTCCACACATTCCGGGTACTGCAGGAGCAGTCCAGGCTACATTAGAGCCGCTTCCATCAATAACACCCGCTGATGCTTCCCACGAATAGGTAAGCTCATCTCCATCAGGATCATCAGCATCACAGGTAATGTCTATGGTTTCATTTAAAGAAACTATGGAATCACTGGTTGTAAGTGCAATAATTTCCGGAGGTGCATTACTTGGATCCGTTCCACCTCCACAAGCTGTGAAAAGAATCAAGAATACTATCGGGAAAATCCATAAAACTCTTATCATTTAACTGTCTCCTTTATTTCAGTAAGATCATTTTTTTAGTATCAATGTTCTGTTCATTACATATCAAACGATAGAAATACAACCCGCTACTCACACTTCGATCTACAGAATCTTTTCCGTTCCACTCTACTATATAACTTCCGGGATTTGTGTATTCATTAAACAATTTTTTTACAAGTTGTCCTTTCACATTGTAAATGGAAAGTTCCACCTTTCCCTCACTGACAATATCAAAAGCGATCTTTGTAGCAGGATTGAAAGGATTGGGATAATTCTGCTGAAGTCTGCTGATCTCGATGGGAGTTACTATCGGGAAATCGAATAATTCTGCTATATAATTCTTTAAAAGCAAACTCGTTCCGGAATTCTCCAGAGAATAATAGATCTCCTCAAAATTCTCTCTGTAATCTTCAAGATTTACAATTGGTGAAAGTGAGCCGCATGTGGTGGCATGAGTATAATTCCAGTTCAGGCATATTCCCAGAATGTCTGTAATATTCACTTTCCCATCGCCATTACAATCAGCAACAGAAGCCATGGGTTTATTCCAGTCACCGGGATAATCATTTCCTGCCCATTGAAAGGAAACAGCTTCCCTTGGAGTACCTTCTTCATTCCAAAAGATCCCTATCATAATAATATCTTCGATAGTTACAATACCATCGATATTTGTGTCACCGGGCCAAATAAGATCTTCAGATGGGAAAACATTTATAAAATCATCATGCGTTATAGAATCTGTTCCTTGCGAATTCGTGGCTGTTAATGTAACGCTGTAATTCCCCACTTCCTGAAAAATATGAACAGGATGAATTTCTGAAGAATTGGGAGATTCATCACCAAATTGCCATTCCAATGTACCGAAATATGAGAGCGGTGAAGTCTGGTTTATAAAGTTGATTTCCACTGGGACAATTCCAAAGGCAATATCTGCAGAAAAATCAGCTATTGGAGTTGTTTCTTCAATGAACTCAGGAATATCGGTAGTGAATTTTATAGCAAGATTATTACACAGTTGTGTTGCACTAGCAAGGTAGATATTGGCATAAGTATAGAGAAGTCCGTCACATTGAGTAAAATTCTCGATTCCAAC
>CBFDCX010000218.1:0-3099 GCA_965603415.1 uncultured bacterium | reverse complement strand
GTGAAGTCATTGAAAACACCAGAACAGATTTCCCTTGCTTCATTTTATAATCCCATAGTTGTTTACAAAGACAAAAAGAAGCTGAAACTGGGAATTAAATATACTGACAGTGAATTCTGGGATATCCTGGATTTCAATTTCTCCGAAGGTAAACCTTTCAGCAGGGACGATGTGGATAACATTGCAAATGTTGCTGTAATTAACGAAAAAACTAAAGATCAGTATTTTGACGGTGAACCTGCGGTTGGAAAGTATATCGAAGCAGATGGAAAAACCTACCGCGTTATCGGTGTTGTAGAAAATGTTTCTATCCTCAGGATAATGCCTTATTCAGATATCTGGGTGCCAATGGGACATACCAAGGAAGACCTTAACAAAATTACAATAATTGGTAATTTTCCCGGTTGGTTTGCCATGGTACTAGCTCATAGTAAGAAAGATTTTCCAAAGATCAAAGCTGAATTCCAGAAACATCTGAAGAAAATTGAATTTCCAGAAGGTAGATATGAATGGATTCTTACCAATACAACCAGCTATGGTGAGGCATTTGCCAGGCAGATATTTCGCAGGGAAGAGGGAAACCTGGCACCTTTCATGACTATCCTTTTTGTGCTGATGACCCTCTTCATGCTTCTTCCCACCATAAACCTGGTTAATATCAATGTGAGCAGGATCATTGAACGTTCTTCTGAGATCGGCATCAGGAAATCATTTGGAGCATCTTCCCTAACACTGGTGGGTCAATTTATTATAGAGAATATAATAATTACAGTGATCGGAGGTTTTATCAGCCTGATTATGGCAGCAATAATACTCGGTATAATCAATCAGAGCGGTATAATCCCCGATACACATCTGGGATTAAATTTCAGAATATTCTTCTATAGCATGATATTTGCAGTTTTCTTTGGACTTCTTTCCGGAGTATATCCTGCTTTTAAGATGTCCAGATTGCAACCTGCAGAAGCTATTCAGGGAGGTCAGAGATGATAAAGCATTTCTTTAAACTCATGTGGAATAAAAAAAGAACAAATTTCATGACTTCACTTGGAGTCTTTGTATCATTCATAGTTATGTTCCTGGTTTTAACTACAGTAATCTATAATATCAGTAACTATCTTAAACCGCTGGGTTTTTCCTATAAAGATGTCTGGTATATTACCATGGATTGGAAAGACAGCTCTCAAGAAGAAATAAAGGAAACATTACTCCAGTTTGAAAATGCTTTCAGGAGTTTTTCGGAAATTGAGGGTTTTGCTTATTCGGAATCTTTTATATTTACACCTGCTGTTATGAATATGACAAATTACGAATACAATGGTAGAGAGATAAAATGTAATATCAGGTATGCGAGTGATGATTTTGCAGATGTGATGGGAGTTGAAATATTAGAAGGACGTTGGTTTGATGAATCTGACAATGCTTCCAGTAAAAATCCGCTGATCATAAATGAATATGCAAAAGAAGAAATTTTTGGGAATGATATAGCATTAGGGAAAGTTTTACATAGAGATGAAACAGAATATATAATAATCGGAGTAATTGACGAATTTCGCAATGCAGGACAGTTTTCAGGTTCCAGCACCATATCCTTCAGGAGAATTTCTTTAAATTTGGAACATGAACTATCCCGTTTTGGTAGCGAAGCAATGGGAAGCAGGATTCTTCTTAAAATGAAGCCAGGAACACCTTTTCAATTTGAAGAAACCCTTACCAAAAGTCTGTCCAATATAGCCAAGGACTGGCAGATAAAAATGAATACATTGGAATTGTTGAAAAAATCAGCTACTCTCCAAACGCTAATCTTTCCTGTAATTCTAATTGTGGTTTGCGGATTCCTGGTGATCAATGTAGCACTCGGTCTTTTTGGAGTGATCTGGTATAATACCAATCGCCGAAAATCTGAAATTGGACTACGTAGAGCACTGGGTTCTTCAGCCATGGAGATCTATAAGCAGATCATCGGGGAAGCCCTGGTTCTTTCCACTTTTGCCATGATCTTTGGCAGCTTCTTTGCTTTGCAGTTTCCGCTTCTGGGAATCTTTAGTTTCATAGATACAAAGATATACATTCTTGCCTATATCTCAGCGATTGTGCTGATTTATGCTATTACTGCATTGTGCGCATTGTATCCCAGCAAACTGGCATCCAGTCTGGAACCGGCAGAAGCATTACATTATGAATAGACAAACCTCTAGTTTGCGAAAAAAATTCCTTTTTGTTCCGCCTTGTAAAGAGGATTTTATTTGGACTCCCCTTTTAAAGGGGAGATTAAGAGGGGTTTGAAATCTTCGAATACTTGACAAACACTTGAGGTTTAAATTCCTTATCTATGGAGGTAAAAATTGCCAAAAATTTTAATCATAGACGATGATTTTGCTGTACAAACCTCTTTAAGCCTACTTCTAGATCAGAATAACTATGAAACTGTTACAGCTTCCAATCCGGAGGAAGCTCTGGAAGTGATAAAAGAAGAAAAACTCGACCTGATAATTCTGGATATGAACTTTACTATGGAAACAACCGGTGAGGAAGGTTTGGAACTATTAAAGAACATCAAAAATCTTCTACCGACAATTCCTGTTATACTTATTACAGCCTGGGGTTCAATTTCTCTGGCTGTGGAAGGCATGAAAACCGGAGCAGTGGATTTCATTACCAAACCCTGGAAGAACCTGCATTTTATGCAGTCGGTACGCACAGCACTCAGCCTTTCTGCTCGCGAAGAAAAAAGTAGACTAACCCGCAAAACCCTGGATGAACAGTTTGATTTCGAAAGTATCATAGGACGCGATCCTCTTTTTAACCGGGCACTGCAAACAGTAGCCAAAGACTGTAAAACAGAAGCATCAGTGCTGATAACCGGGGAAAGCGGAACAGGTAAAGAACTTATTGCAGAAGCTATCCATAACAACAGCGATAGACGAAACCAGCCTTTTGTTAAAGTTAATCTGGGTGGTATTCCTGCCACCCTATTCGAAAGTGAGATGTTCGGTCACAAAAAGGGTGCTTTTACCGATGCCCGTTTCGACCGGATAGGACGTTTTGAGATGGCTAACCTGGGAACTATCTTCCTGGATGAAATTGGTGAACTCGATC
>CBFDCX010000217.1:0-3101 GCA_965603415.1 uncultured bacterium | reverse complement strand
CGGAAGAAAGTCCCACTTTCAGCAATTATGGCTATTATGCTATTGAATCCACCGATAGTGGAAATTTTATTGCACCACAGTACAATTGGATAGAACTTGATCCTGCATACGGTGGTTCGGGAACTATACTCACTGCCGGTCATACAACCAGCGATGGATATGTAAAAAATATCGACTTACCCTTTACATTCCAATATTTCGGAGAAGCTTACGACCAGGTAGCTATCTGTTCAAATGGCTGGATCGGCATGGGAGCAAGTGAAATAATATTTCATCTTAACAGGAACATCCCTTCTGGTGCCGGACCTAAAGCCATGATAGCCCCTTTCTGGGATAATCTTACAAATGGAGACATGTATACATATTATAACGAGGAAGAGCATTATTTTGTTATCGAATGGTCTGATTTCAGAAATTATTACAATTACAGTTTCGAGATATTTGAAGTAATTTTGTATGACCCGCTGTATTATCCTACTGAAACCGGAGATGGAGAAATTATGTTCCAATACAAAGACATTAACAATGTAGACCAGGAGCACAACTATGCTACTATAGGTATCGAGAATAAAGAACAAACAGATGGCTTATTACTCTCTTTTGCCAATATATATCCTGCTTCTATGCACCCCATCCAGGATGAAACCGCTATTTTAATCTCTACATGTCAGGAACCTTATGTTCATAACGAAGATGAAATGATCTCTCCCGGTGCTACCAGCTTGTACCAGAATTATCCAAATCCCTTTAACCCTGAAACAACAATACGATTTACCACCGAGAACACCGAGAAAAACACCGAACTAGTAATCTATAACCTCAAAGGTCAAAAAGTAATGACACTTGTAAACAAACTACTTCCGGCTGGAGAACATTCTATTGTGTGGGATGGGAAAGATGATAACAACAAATCGGTTTCATCGGGAATATATTTCTATCAATTGAAAGTAGGGAATGAATTATCTCAAACAAAACGGATGTTACTTTTGAAATAAATATATTGAAAATGACTATGATAACGCTCCGAGTTTCGGAGCGTTTTTTTTATTTTCCATTGTGCATGGACATCTTTTTGTTTGACATTTTTTTATCAATAACTGCTTATCAACTCATGGTAAAAATTAAATTCTACAGCCTGATCAGGATGAAACTGGGAATCAATGAAGTGGAGATAGAAGCTGATTCTGTTCCGATCTACGAACTTATTCTAAAAGTTGAGAAACAGATAGAAAAAAAATTCCTCGATCAACTCATCGATGCTGAAAGGCAGATCTTGCCCGGAACCATGATCCTGATCAACGGTCGTAATATTTATCATCTGGATAAGATCAATTCCATTGTGCAGGATGGTGATGAGATTAGCATTTTTCCACCCGGTGGAGGTGGTTAGTGAGCAACCAAACATTTCAACGTAACATCCAATTCTGGGGTGAAGAAAAGCAGAAGACCTTAACTGATTCATCCATTCTGATCGCTGGTGTGGGCGGTTTGGGCTGTACTGTAGCAGAAATTCTAACCAGGGCAGGAGTTGGCAAGCTTATACTGATCGATAATGGAATAATAGAAGCATCGAATCTGAATCGACAGATATTATTTGATGTTTCCGACATTGGAAAGACAAAGGTGGATGTTGCTAAAAGGAAGCTACAAGCTATCAATCCGGAATTAAAAGTGGAAGCAATTCAAAAAGATATTACCGATTTGAACCAGGCAAATCTTCCCCATTTTACCGGTATTGCCGATTGTCTGGATAATTTTATCGCTCGCTTTGAATTGGAAAAAATTATGCAACCGGTTCAATTCCTGGTGCATGGTGGTGTGCAGAATGATTTCGGACAGATCACCACAATAAAAATCGGGGTAACACAAACCTTGAAAGAAATATATCCGGGAACACATATTCCGGTTTCGGTTCCCATTATCCCTCAAACAGTAACTGCTATCGGCTCTCTTATGGCGCAGGAGATTATCAATAACCTGTTTGGTAAACCGCAACTGATAAATAAAATGTTGATCCTGGAATTGGCAGATTTTTCCATGTTTAAGGTGGAGATTGGAAAATGAATAATATTGAAGACTGGAGTTCCCAAAAAAATTTGACAGAAAGAAATTATTATTATTTTTTGTTACAGGTACTTAGCAAAGTAACAGGAAATTATATTTTGAGTAATATTAAGCGAGTATATAAGTATGTTATCGCGCATGTTGGCGGGATAGTACAAAGTTAGATTGACACTTCGGGCTGAATGTAATGAAACATATAGAATAAAAGATAGTAAAGGAGTTGAATATGGACGCTAATTTGTGGAAGATTGAATCTTTGCGACTGACTAATTTTGTTGATGATAAATTTGATCCGAAGAATTTGGAAAGGTGGTTAATAGATATCAGTGGCGAACAACCAATACAAATAAATAAAACCGTATCGAGTTTTTCTGGATTATCAAAGCTTGAAGCATCAATAGTAAAACTTGAGTGGCGACAAGGTAGAATAGATTTAATTGAAAGTGCGGATGCTCCTAATATCGAAAACAATATAGGCGATTTTTCTACTTTTTCAGAGCACTGTGAACAGCGCATATTGAAATATTTCCAAATGGAAGACTGTCCACTTCTAGATAGGCTGGCATTAGGGGTCGTTCTGTACCTTCCTGTTGGAAGTAATGAAGAAGGGATTAGGAAGATTTCACCCCTTTTAAAATCAGTAATTAATATTGAAAATTCAGAGGATTTAAATTTCAGGATTAATTGGCCGGTTCAATCAGAAATTGCTGGTGGAATTAAGATTAATCGTTTGTTGACTTGGACAATTGGCTCCCTTCAATTTTTACAAATAGATGTGCAGAAGGGCATTGCTCAAAATGTTAAGTCCTCAACGCCACCAGAATTACAGATTCGGCTGGAACTTGACTTAAGCACAGATCAAAAACTAGACAGGGAATTACCGCTCGACCAACAAAAGGAGGTTGTTGCTTATCTCATCGATATAGTGAAAAAAGTGGCAGAATCTGGGGAAAAAGGACTTTAAGGTATGATTGAGGTATATTATGGATTTATTAAGGCAAATTGAACCCAAGATAAAGCCAGAATGGGATAACCTT
>CBFDCX010000216.1:0-3154 GCA_965603415.1 uncultured bacterium | reverse complement strand
GGTAAAGTTGCGGATTAGTAAAATGTTTGGTTCGGATGGAACCGGAAGGACAACTACCCACACAATTTCCACAACCTCTACAAACTGCTTCATTCACCACAGAGATTCCTCTCTCATCATCAAAATAAATTGCATCATATCCGCAAACCTGCAAACAGGTCTGACAACCTGTGCAATAGGCCTCCAGAATTTCAGAGACCATAACTTCGGGAATAATTTTTTCTCCGGGGATCAATTGTGTAAAGATCTTACCTGTAGCTGCTTTTGCCTGTTGCATCGCATCAACAATATTTGCAGGTCCACGAGCAGAACCGATTATGAAAATCCCGTCCGTTGTGGATGAAACCGGGTTTATCTTCTGATGAACTTCCTGGAAATATCCTGTCTCGTGAAGATCAATATTCAGCAACTCTGCAAGTTCTTCTGAATCTTTGGAAGCTATCATTGCAGGAGCCAAAATCACAAGATCGCTTTCAAGTTTATCTTTTTTGCCATTTATATCTGTGTATTCCACTTTTGTACCATTTACAGAAAGATCGGAATAACGAATGAATTCAACACCCTTTTCCTTTACCATATTATAAAAATTCTGACTGGTTTTATATGGAAGATTCAAATATTTGATGAGATTAGTTACTTTGATATTTGATGATTGCTCTTTAAGGTAACTTGAAATTTTAAGCATATAATCACAACATATTTTGCTGCAAAATCCAACTTCTTCTCTTCCAACGCAATGAATCAAAGTAACGGATTTTGGTTCTTTCCCATTTTTGAGAGTTATCTTTTTATTTTCTGAAAACATTCTTTCAGCTTCCAGAGAAACGATAACATCATCTTTATCTTCAAATTTAAATGCAGGAAGTTTTTTTGAATCGAAAAATTCGTATCCGGTTGCAACTACAACCGCTCCGGCTAACAATTCCGTTGTTTCATCCGGGTTTTCGGTGCTCTTTAAAACAATTTCAAAATTCCCCATAAAACCGATGAGTTTATCCAGAACCGTTTTTGTGAAAACTTTTATATTTTTATTTTTTTGAACATCAGAGATCTTTTGTTCAGGTAAAAACACAGCTTTCCCGCCAAGATTTTCTTCTTTTTCTATCAGGAAAACTTTTCTCTTTTCACCGGCAAGATTCAATGCTGCTTCCATTCCGGCAATTCCACCACCAATGATCAGAACATCCGGATTGCTGTCTAATTCCTTTTCATAAAGTGAATCCTGGTATAAAACCCTGTTCATTCCTGCATGAATATATTGAATTGCTTTCCGAGTTGCTTCCTCTTTATCGGGAATTATCCAGGCACAATGTTCGCGAATATTTACAATTCTATATAAATACGGATTCAACTGCGTTTTTTTGCAGACATTTATAAAAGTGGTGTCGTGATCTCGCGGTGAGCAGGCTGCACAAACAAGGTGAGTTAGTTTGTTCTCGTTGATCTCTTTTTCCAAAAACTCTTTTCCTTCGTTGGAACATAAAAGTTTGTGGTTTTTTATTACAAGTTCATGATCTTTGAAATCCTCAAGTTTGGAAATTTCATCCATTATCTTTTCAATATCGACTTTTGAAGCGATGTTCGGACCACATTCACAAACATAAATTCCTATTTTTTCACTCATTTTTTTTCCTTCTGTTTACTGATCAAGCATCGATAAAATTCCTGCTACTGCAGCTTCGGATTGTATTACTGAACCTTGAATATCTTTGGGACCTTCAGCGCATCCTGCCACAAAAATTCCGGGTCTGGAAGTTTCCACAGATCCAAGCTTTGAAGCTTGGGTTTCTACAAATCCAAAAGAGTCACGCTTTATTTCTAATGCTTTTGACAATTCTTCGATCGTATCGGAAGGTCTGAGAGCATTTGCCAGAATAACCATATCAACCAGAAGCGATTCTTTCGTTTCTTTACCATTAAAATAAGAAACTTCCAACTTCCCCTCTTTTTTGGAAATGTTCATTTTTTTTCTGTCGGACTGAAAGATAAATTCGGAATCGTGTGATTTTGTTTCATCAAAGAATTTTTGATATGATTTATCCGTCAGACAAATATCTGAATAAATATTATAAATTTTTGCATCGTGCAAATTATGTTTAATAAAACGAGCATGTTTGGAAGAAGACATACAACAAACATTAGAGCAATATCCTACCTCATCCCTTCCAATGCAATGAACTATAGCAACCGAGTCCGGAGTTTTTTCCGAATCACGTAAAAAAAGCTTTCCTTCAGTTGGTCCGTTTGAAGCAAATAATCGTTCAAATTCAAATGCAGTATAAACTCCCGGATATTTTCCATAACCAAGGTTTTCTAATTCCTGCACATTGATCAGTTCAAAGCCTGTGGCAACAATTATTCCGGTAACATCTAGTTTGATCTCCTCATCCTTCTGAGAAAATTCTATCGCAGCGAACATACAGGCTTCCACACATTTATTACAGCTTTTATCCTTTCCATTAAGGTGAAGACATTGAGAAGCATTGATCGCAGGAACATTTGGAAGTGAACCTGAACAGGGAACATAAATTGCCTTTTTATCCATCAGGTTTTCTTCCCATTCATTCTTGAGAACAACAGGACAGACCGGGTAACACGCTCCGCAGCCAAGACAAGCTTCCAGGCTCACATATCTTGCTTTCTTCCTGATAGAAACTTTGAAATCTCCCGGTTTTCCAGCTACTTTTTCTACAGTGCTCAAGGTTAGAACTTCAATATTCGCATCTTGAAGTATCTCCTGCTGGATAGGTGCAACAAGGCAGGTAGAGCAATCCATATTGGGAAATGATTCTTCATTCTTGATTATCTTCCCGCCTATTATGGGAAGATTTTCAACAAGATATACTTTCTTCCCTGCTTTGGAAAGCATCAAACTTGCCTCCATTCCAGCAATACCGGAACCGATAATTAAAACATTTTCTGGGTTATCCATCTGATTTCCTTAAAATGATTTTGTGTTTTTCAAAAAATTATTCCGAATGATGTGTTTTATTTTCATATATTGCGTTAAAGATGAGTGTCTGATTTTATGGGATTCGGACCGAGCTTCCTGATCTTTTCAGAAAACTCGTTCACGACTTCTATATATCTTTTTCCTTCTGAAGCAGAAATCCATGAAAGTTGAATTCTTTCAGGATCGATATTCAAAGTTTGC
>CBFDCX010000215.1:0-3184 GCA_965603415.1 uncultured bacterium | reverse complement strand
TTACCGATTTTGACAGCGGTAATACAATAGTCCACAGAGTTTTAAATCTGCTGCATCCATCGATGGAAGCTGCATCGAAAAGGTCACGCGGAATAGTTTTAAACTGCTGGCGCAGCAGGAAAATTGTAAATATACTCGCTATCCACGGAACAATAAGTGCCTGGTAAGTATTAAGCCATCCCAGATGATTCAAAACAATGTAAGAGGGAATAAGATAAACAGGCTGTGGTACCATCATCATACTGATAAAAAGATAGAAAATAAAATCTCTACCTTTAAATCTCATAGTGGCAAAAGCATAAGCTGCTAATGAACCGGTAATAATTACTCCTAAAACCACCGAAATCGACACAAACAACGTATTTAAAAAATACCTTCCAAAAGGTACTTTATTAAAAGCTTCCACAAAATTCTCAAGATGAAGTTTGAATTTACGGTTTTTTTGGATGTTTGTATTCGGTATTTTTTTATAAGAACTTACTCTTTCCCACTTTTCATTGAAAAGATGCACATACGAACTGTCCCCTTCAGTTTTTACCAGCGTTAAGCGATAGGTTTCATCTCCTTCTGTATAAGTATAAAATTCTTCAATAGGCAGGAATCCCACGTTACCTTTATTTACCTCTATCTGAGATTTCACAGATGTTGTAACCATCCAGAGGAATGGAATTATCATTACCAGACCGCATAAAGCAAGAATTGCATAAGTTATTGTTTTATTGAAATTCATGAGCATTCCTTAATAATGTACTTTCTTTTCCAGCTTTTTCTGTAGAAGGGTAAGCAGCAGGATTATTGCAAAAAGTACTAATGCAATTGCGCTGGCATAACTCAGGTCATTGCTTTCGCCAAAACCTTTTTCAAACAGGAAATAAACAATAACTTTGGTAGTTCCCAAAGGACCGCCAACCGGAGGACCGGTCATCAGATATATCTGGGAAAAAACCTGGAACGTAACTATGGTTGTCATCATTAGAACATAATATGTAGTGGGTGAAATTAATGGCCAGGTGATCTTGAAAAATTGCTTTATTTTACCTGCTCCATCAATGTCTGCCGCTTCGTAATAAACGTTTGGAATATTCTGTAATCCTGCTAAATAAATGATTGTATTATATCCCAACCCCTTCCAGATAGTAACTATCATGATGCAAAACAATGCCAGGGAAGGTCCACCCAGCCAGGAGGGTAGTTCGATTCCAAAATTAGCAAAAAGAAGTTGAAATATTCCCCTGCTTTCCGCCAGCCAGGCCAGCGGGTCTATTCCGATCTTTTCCAAAAAGAAATTAGCCAGCCCGGTCTGCTGATTGAAGATGATCTTCCATACTATAGAAATAGCCACCATCGAAGTTACGGTAGGAATGAAATACACCGAGCGGAAAAAACTTTTAACCTTCTTGATGCCATTTAATAAATTAGCAAAGAAAAGAGATAGTACCAAACTGATCGGAACAACGATAATAACCAGCCAGAAGGTATTTATCATTGATTGCCAGAATTCGGCATCGTGTATCATTTTAGCATAATTCTGTAGCGCTATGAACTTACCGGGACCCAGCACAGTCCAATCAAAGAAACTTACAATGAACGAAAGCAAAATAGGAACCAGACGAAATACGATTATTATTATAGCCGCAGGAAGCAAATATAAATAAGGGCTATAATCGTTTTTCTTTCTAACCATAAATTTTCCTTAAAAAACCTAACCAAAGAATTAATAATTTCATCTTGATGTCAATTGAATTCTTATATAATAAGTTAGTTGACATATTGATACATGGTTCAAATTAATACATTATTAATACATAATATTAAAAAGGAGATAAATAATGAAGAAAACAATTTTAATTTTATTTGCTTTAACTTTATCCGTTATTATTATTGCTGATCCACCACCAACATATGATCTGCGCGATGTTAATGGTGAAAATTTTGTCACATCTGTAAAGAGCCAACAAGGTGGTACTTGTTGGACCCATGGAGCTATGGCTGCTATGGAGGGCAACATGATGATCACAGGAGCCTGGACCGCTGCTGGCGAGGTGGGAGAACCCAACCTGGCAGAATACCACCTGGACTGGTGGAATGGCTTCAATCAGCATAACAACGACGATATAACACCACCTACTGGTAGTGGTTTAATCGTGCATGAAGGTGGAGATTACCGGGTAACATCAGCCTATCTTACACGCGGTGAAGGTGCTGTACGAGATATTGACGGACAATCCTATAACACACCTCCTCTTAGATACGATCCAAGCTACCATTATTTTTATTCCAGAGAAATTGAGTGGTTTATCGCAGAAACAGATCTCAGTAAGATCGATTCCATCAAATATACTATCATGGAACATGGAGTTCTGGGTACTTGCTTGTGTTCCAGCGGTACTTTTATTTCCAATTATATTCATTATCAACCTCCATCAAGCACATTAGATCCTAATCATGCAGTTGCTATCATAGGTTGGGATGATAATTTGGCAACACAAGCTCCACTACCGGGAGCCTGGTTGGTGAAAAACAGTTGGGGTGCTGGTTGGGGATACGATGGATATTTCTGGATTTCATACTATGATAAACACAGCTGTCAGCATCCGGAAATGGGTGCAATTTCTTTCCAGGAAGTTGAACCGATGCAATATGATAACGTTTATTATCACGATTATCATGGTTGGCGGGATACGTTCGAAGGATGTTCCGCGGTTTTTAATAAATTCATTGGAACACAATATGAACTTCTAAAATCTGTAAGTTTTTTCACGGCCATCGATGATATTGAATACGAAGTAATTATTTATGATGATTTTCAAAGTGGTGAACTGACTAATGCGCTGATCACCCAAACAGGTTATATTTCTCATTATGGACTTCACACTATAGATCTGGATACTCCCCTTCCGATTATTCCGGAGGATGATTTTTATATTTATGTGGAATTTTCTGATGGTGGCTATCCTTATGACCGAACTTCCGACGTACCCGTACTTCTGGGCGCTTCCTACCGGACAATCGTGGAATCTTCTGCTCATCCAGATGAAAGCTATTATAAAGTAGCAAACAACTGGTACGATTTTTATGATTATGAGTTTATCGATCCAACTTGGGATGAAAGTGGAAATTTTTGTGTAAAAGCATTAGCCTGCATCACAGGTTTGAAAGTAGATCCCGAAACGAATTTTGAATC
>CBFDCX010000214.1:0-3200 GCA_965603415.1 uncultured bacterium | reverse complement strand
GAATTTCATTTTTTATTTTTCCCCTTTTTCAAATTTTGATATTTTGTCTATTCGTTTCTTGTGCCTTCCTCTATCAAATTCGGTGGAAATCCATGTTTTCATGATGTCTCCTGCTTGCTTCTTGGAAATAAATCGTCCCTGAAGAACGAGGATATTTGCATCGTTATGCTTACGGGATAAACGTGCAAGTTCCACTGAACTGCATAGAGCTGCACGGATTCCTTTCACTTTGTTAGCAACAATACTCATCCCAAGTCCACTTCCGCAAATCAAGATTCCTCTTTCACATTCACCTCTGGTGACTGCTTCTGCAGCTTTGAATCCGGTGTCTGGATAATCCATTGATTCAGTTGAGTGAGTACCGAAGTCTATAACTTCATGTTCTGTCAGGAAATCTTTTATGGCTTCTTTTAATTCAAAGCCAGCATGATCTGAAGCAAGAGCTATTTTCATATTATTCACTCCTTCCTGAACACCATAGCCACTACAGTTTTATCATTTCCACCCATACTGGACATCATTCCAAAAGGTTTATCGGGTTTGATCTCGACCTGGCAGTCACCAGATTTTCCGGAGAGTTGTTTTACAATATCACAAGCCTGTCTAACTCCGGTTGCTCCGGTTGGATGTCCATAACCTACAAGACCTCCGGTTGTGTTGGTTGGGATAATTCCATCTAGTTTTGTATTTCCTTCTTTCACGAAGTCTGCTCCCTCTCCATATTCGATACAACTTGCTGCTTCAACTGCCATTAGTCCGGCAATTGTAAAGCAATCGTGAACTTCCAGAACTCCAAGATTGGAAGGTTTGATCCCTGCTCTTTCCTGTGCTCTATTTGCAGCGATTTTACAAGTTGACAGCTTTGTGAAATCAGGTGGGGGAGTTGTGAGGTTATCCTGAACTTGAGCATAAGAAATAACTTCTATCGCATCTATTTTATCGACGCCGATTTTCTTCAAACCTTCTTCGGAAGCGAAAATTATTGCTGCTCCGCCATCAGAAACTTTTGAACAGTCGAAGATGTTGATATGTTCGCAGAATGCTTTTGGATTAGGCTTCATCATTCCTGTTCCGAAAAGGTCGGAATTTTTGTTATGATATTCCTGCGATTCGGGATTTTTACGGGCATTTTCAACAGCATTTACATACCAATGAGCCATTCCTTCTCGAATTTTGTCATGCTCGAATTTTTCAAAACAAGCTCCTGCTCTTTGGGAAAATAAATCAGGAAAGAAATAAACATGACCTTTTTTTCTATTACCAGAATACCAGTCAGCAGCAGCCAGGTAATCTGCACCATAAATAGCTTTAACGGAATTTTGAACTTCGACTCCAATACAAAGAACAACATCAGCCAAATCTGCCAGAATAGTTTTAATCGAAGTTGTTAAAGCCAATCCTCCTGAGTCACAAGCTCCTTCAACACGAGTGCATGGTTTATATTGGAAAGTGGGATGGACATAAGGAAAGAAGCCACTAAGGTTACCCTGCTTGCAGAATCTCGCTGCAATGAAATTCCCAATAACACCTTCGTCGATATTTTCTGGATTTTGGATTTGAGCGATCGAACCGAGTCCTGCTTCTTTGATATAATGTTCAATTCCAGGACGAGGTTTTTTTGGATGAAATTCTTTTCGTCCTGTTCCCAAAGCAACTGTATAAAATGGTGCACAAGCATATATTTTTTTTCTAAAATAACTCATAATTACTCCTTTGATATGAAATTATTTACTGGACCATATAACCAGAAGAAGCCGTTCATTAATACTTCGTTTACTTCTTTTTCGGATTTTGCAACTCCGTCTTTAACCAGGTTTTCACCAATTTCTTTGGTTGTCTTCAGGAAATCGAGAGCTAAATTTGAGCCGTAAGTATTCATTTCTTTCAGGTTATTGAAATGATTTTCAAGTTTTTCCATTTTTTTGGTGTCCATCAAAAGCGCTCTCCATGGTGCAAATTTCTCATTTGTTGGATTAAGTTTTTTGTCAATTTCTGCTGTCCAATCTTCATCGAACAAGCGGTATTTTCCTTCCTCGATATTGTAAACTCCGGTAGGACGATTTTTTTCATATTTTATAAATCCGTCTTTTTGAGAACCATCCGGATTCTGTCCACCAGCGATCTTTTTATCCATAAATTTATTCAGTAGATCACTATTCAGGTGTTCGAATTTAAGGTGTGTTCTCATCACTCTTAACAGCGATTGGAAAACATCGAGTCCAACATAATCGATAAGCTGGAAGATTCCCATGGGTCGGATTAAAAATTCCTGAGAAACTTTGTTCATAATGTAAAGAGCACCATGGTAGCCATATTCATCTTTGAGTTCTTCCACTTTATTCATGGCATAAAGACCGTCCCTGCTGAAATGCCCATTTCCAATAAAGCCGGAAATATCTGCTGCCGGAACTAATTTCTTACGCAATCTCTTACCAAATTCCAGACCCATTGCTTTCAGTTCTTCAGTCGTGTTGTCAGCATAAATGATTTCTACCAATTTCTGAATTACAGGTGGATTATAGAAATGATAACCGACGATCCTGCCATCCAATCCTGCTTGTTCATCGAGATAGGAAATCGGAATGCTGGAAGTATTGGTCAGGAATAAAGCGTCTGGTAAACAAATTTCCTTTAGATTTTTCAGCACTTTGATCTTGATCTCTTCATTTTCAAATATAGCTTCAAAAACCAGGTGTGAATCCTTAGCAATATTATAATCGGTTGTGAAATTTAAGAGTGCGTAAGTATCATCAACGAATGCATTGATAATTTCTCCATTCTCGATCAAATCTTTCCTGTCCGCGTAAATCTGTCTTATAAGAACAGTTGATTTTTCAGCAGCCTTAATAAGCTGTACCTTCATGTAACTGCGAAGTCCATCTAAGGCTTTTTCCGTAATATCCACTAGATTCAAACGGTAAATCTTATCATTATTTTCTGGTTTGAGTTTCAGTTTGGACATTTCCTGGACAACGAGAACAGCAATCCCGCTTCCCATTTTTCCCGCTGCTCCGATTATTGTTACATTCTGGAGCCGTTTGTCTAAATTCATTAAATCCTCCATTTTATTATATTCATTCTATTATTTTCCAAATTTTTTTTTCTTGTTCTGCTTTTCTCAATACTTTTAGTTTAACTCAATTATTCCATTCTGGTTTTCTTTTTTCCATAAATGCTTTCATTCCTTCTTTTGCTTCGTC
>CBFDCX010000213.1:0-3214 GCA_965603415.1 uncultured bacterium | reverse complement strand
ATCTGGTTAAAGAAGAAGATTTGAAAAAAGGCAGAATTTATCCTGATTTGAATGATATCAGAGAAATTTCATCACATATTGCTTTTGCCGTGTGTGAAATTGCATATGCCAATGGCATTGCCTGGACAAAAAGACCTGAAAATCTTCTTGAATATATTAAAAGCAAGATGTTCCAGCCATTTTACTTGCCGTATAAAGCAGTGTAGAAAAAACCAAAATAGAAAAAGTAATTAATTTTATGAAATTCTTTGACGGATTATAATAACTTTTATTCTTGTATGTGGTTTTTTATGAGTTTTAATAAACAAAAAAAATAGATTGGAGGAAAAAGAAATGTCAAGCAAAGCCAGTATTGATTTTTACAAGAATCTGAAGGAGATGTCTTCAATTCGTGCTGTGGCGGAAACGATAATGCTAAACCCGAAAGTTCGAAATGTTAATGCACGTGAAGCTTATGAAATGGCAATGAAGCAACCGGGAGTAGCAGTTACGGATTTAGAAATTTATCCTCCTTTTGCTGAACGGTTAGGACTGCCAAAAGGTGCAAAAGTACTTAACGATTGCCATGGCAAGATCATTGGTCGTACAGCTAAAGCGAGAGTATTCTATAACAGAATACCACAAAGTGAAAAAAAGAAAGTCGAAGGTGACATCCGGGAAGCAATGTACCAACTTGAACATTACGATTTGATCAAATGCGAGGCTGTTCTGGGTTTGGATCCCGATCTAATGATAAAAGCAACTTATGTGACTACAACTACAGATGCCAGCAATGTTTTCAACTGGTTATGCAATTTTGCTCCGCTCGACTTAATGAAAGAGGAATATGAAAAAAGCAAATCTCTTCCAATTCAGGATGTTATCATTGTTGCATTTAATGAATGGACCTGCGATGATCCATATTATCACAGTGTTGGTGCTCCTCAAATCGGTCTGGTCGATGAAACCCAGAACGTTATTTTCAATTTGGGAATGCGCTATTTTGGTGAGCGTAAGAAAGGTACTTTAACTCTTGCCTGGACTTCTGGAATGAGGCTGGGAATGGCTGCCTGCCACGGAGGTATCAAAGAAATTGATTTCTCTGGTTGCTCAGATGAATATAAGAATTTAGGCAAGAAATCGATTGCTTTCTACGGTCTCTCTGGCACAGGAAAATCCTCTCATACAAATTCAATCGATAATGGAGGTACATTACCTGCAGGTTTTGAAAAATATTGCCTTCACGATGATGCCTTCCAGATCGATACGGAAGACAAAGTGTGTCGTGTTTGGGAACCATCTCTATTCGATAAAACCGACAGCAGAGACTTAGATAATCCTGATTGGAAATACCTGATCGCTTTAATGAATCATGCGATGATAGAACGAAATGAGAAATTATTGCCTTTAGGATTGGATGTTCGCCAGGCAAATGGAAGAGCGCTTCTGGATCGAGACCTTTTGGGTAACTGGGTGAATAGATGCAGTTTTCCGGAAGCTTTAACCTGGCTCATGAAGGATACGGCACTTCCACCGGTTCACAAATATAAAGATAAATATTTAGCAGTTGCCATGGGTGCTGCTCTTATTACAAAAAGAAGCAGAGCGGAAAATGTTACGGAAGAAGATCTCAAAAAATTGGTTTTTGAACCTTTTGCAAATCCGTTTAGGGTTTATGAACTTTACAAAGATGTGAAATCATTCATCAAAGTTCTGGAAACCGGTGCAGATTGTTATACATTTAATTCTGCAGGATACTGGAAATCTTCTGATGATGATCTGGATGATGTCAAGTTGCAAACATCTTTAACTTTACAAACAGGGATCCTAATGGAGCAGCTTGAATGGGAAGATTGGGATTTGCTTCCTGGTGCAATGATCCCCACAAAAGAATCTATTGAGAAAATACTTCCCGGTTATTATGAGCGATATCATCCTAAAAATCGTGAGAATATGAATGAATATGTTACACTTTTGAAAGATCGTTTCAAGCAAAGACGAGAATATTTGAAATCATCCGATGTAGCAACTAAACCGGAACTACTTGAAAAGCTTGTAAGTGCATTGCAAATAAGAGGATAGATTAAGGGCAGACGTAAGTCTGCCTTTTATTTTTTTACTCTCTTCAAAATTTAATTTAAAATTTATTCTGGGCTATAATGCTTTTTAATTGACATAATAAAAACGAAGTAACTTTTGTAATATGTGAAATTGTCGATATTTAGAAATAAGATTTTGACTAATTTAATTATTTATAAAGTTGGTCAAAAACCAGATATATGAACTAAAAAAATATAGGAGGAACCATGTCGCGATTAAGAGAGAAAATCAGATCGAGAATTCCAAAGATCAGGGCAAAGATCAAAGATGAGATCTTAAGCAAACATGCTGACAAAGTAGTTAGTAACGTTACAATTAAGCAGGTCTACGGTGGAATGAGAGGTGTGATCGGTTTAGTGTGTAATTCTTCATACGTGGATCCCTATCAGGGATTGCATATCAGAGGTATTCCTCTTGCTGAGCTAACCGATAGAATACCTGAGGAGATCTTTTATCTTCTCTGCACAGGCGAGATACCTGTAAAACAAGATCTGGAAAGATTACAGGAAGAGATGCATTTGCGTTCCAATGTCCCGGAACATGTATGGGATGTTATCCGAGCATTGCCCAAAGATACTCATCCAATGACTATGTTCAGCATTGCAATTATGGCAATGGAGGGAAGTTCAATTTTCAAAGCAAAATATGCTGCTGGAATGAGAAAAGCAGATTATTGGGAAGCCACTCTTGATGATTCTTTAGAGATCCTGGCAAAACTGCCTACCATCGCTGCTGGAATTTACAGAATAAGATACTCTATGGGGGATCTTATTCCTTATGATAGATCTCTGGACTGGGGTGGAAATTATGCAAAAATGCTGGGAGTTCCTGATCCAAAAGGAGAATTTGCAAAATTAGTACGATTATATCTTGTTCTTCATTGCGATCATGAAGGTGGAAATGTAAGCGCATTTACCTCTCGTGTGGTTAATTCCGCACTCTCAAATCTCTATTATGCGGTTTCTGCAGGCTTGAATGGACTTGCAGGACCATTACACGGATTGGCTAATCAGGAGTGTTTGAAGTTCGTTCTGGATATTCTTGAGAAATACGAAAAAGTTCCATCAAAAGCAGAATTAACAGATTTTGTTTCATCTTCCTTAAAATTAGGAAAAGTTGTTCCAGGATATGGACA
>CBFDCX010000212.1:0-3217 GCA_965603415.1 uncultured bacterium | reverse complement strand
CATTGGTAGCATAAACATTAACGTGATCCACCGTAGTCTGTCTATCCAGTGACCAGTCGAAACATACTACTTCATTCGGGTATAATAGTTGATTGGAAAAAGCTGTGAAATCGACATTGGGAGTGAGATTCCCATAGTAGAGCGTGAAATTGTAATAGTCGCTCGTGGTAGGTGTGAAGATGTAGGTTCCGCTGGAAAGATTCGTATATTGACCGTTCCTGTAAAGATAAAACCGCTCAGCATCTCTATCCAGATTGACCAGACCGATCTCGACAGGTAGCCCGGTGAGGTTGGTTCTGAAACGATAAATCCAACTTTTGTAACTCTGCCCAGTATCGTAAGCAGAATAGATTTCCTGCTCCAGGTGATTGGGGACATTGTTCCAATATTGTTCGTAAAATTCACTGAAGAAATATTCACCGACCGTGGTCGTATCAGCCGCTAGGTCGAAATTGGCATCATATCCGTTCGAAGCAAAATCATTAAACCCGAAATAACATGTATCAGAGCAGGTAGAGGTTGTCTGACTGGCGTAGATCTGATAGATATTTTGAGAGACAGCCGAGGGTTGTTCGCCATAAAAATACTCTTCTCCTGCCTCTTCAAAGCCGATCAGATATGTGTAAATGACGCCGTTTTCCACATCTGTATCATCTAGGAAATAGGAAATATTATTACCAGCCTGCCCGGTTAGATCAGGATTTACCAGCCAGGAATTTATTATGGAATAGGTGCTGCTCTCAGTTTTACGGTAAATATTGAATCCGTCAAAAGGACCATTGCTGGATGCTTCCCATTCCAGCAGTATATGTTCATCTCGACCATAACAGATAAAATTATCTACTGAAGCCGGACCGGCAGTGCCGAACACTTCATTGGATATTGCGGAATAGTTACCGTTCTTATCTCTGATGCGAACAGCAAAATAGAATTGATCTCCGGGCTGTAGATCGGTAAGTTTGTAGGTGTTCTGGGCCAGGCAGGCAAGTCTTTGATAATTTGCTCTGTCCCTGATGGCATAGTTGCCATTGGCGATAGGTTCGGATGAATATAGGATCTCATAAGATTCCATATCAAAACAATCTCCCGGTGTCCATTCAATCTCGATGTGATCTGCGCACTCGGTGATAACTTGTAAATTACCGGGAACAACCGGGATCTCATTATCGTTCATTTGGTAAAGATTGGGAAGAACCTGCCTGAGTGCCTCTATCCAGGGTGAATAGTAGGCGAGAACTTTTTCAAATCTGCTGTTCATCTCCCAGCATTGGGAAACGGGATCCCAACCGTGGAACCAATGATAGTTTGAGACTGTTTGCGGATAAACATTGGGCAGTTCATCCATTTCCAGATGAAAGAATCTTTCAAAAACGTCATAATGCTGCAGACCGGAATGTGTATAAACCATTTGCCGGTTGGTACTATGTCCCCAGAGATCGATGTTTGTATTTACTGCAAAGGTCGTGTCGCTATCAGCATAGGTAAAATCGTATTCATCGCAATGGAATCCATAGTAATCGTTTAGATAGACAGGGGAATGTATGCCCACCGAGTTGGCAGGTAGAATAACAGGTTGACCGACATTGACGATATCATTTCCGGCAGAGGAGTGATCTCTGATGGGAAGATCGGGTGAACTGACTTGATATCCCCCGGAAATCTGTACATTGGGATAGCCCCAGTGACGTTCTCCCCAGTCGTAACTGTGGATCTGCAGACTGAATTCGTATTCCTCAAATTCAGTTCGGATAAGATCACAGAAACTTTGATAAATTATATTGAAAATATGATCTTCTACCCTGGATGGATCACAAGTCGATTTATCGTTATCATAATTACCGATATTTGTCCAGGTCACTTCTCTGCCGCAACCTGAGATCAAGAGGAATTTTGACTCGTGTTCGATAAAGGCTTTATGAGCTAGAGGAATCGTAAAATAATCATCATTGGGATGGGGAGCGGTAATAATATGCGGATAAGTTCCCTGCGGATAACAGATATACAATCCCCAGCCCAGGTCAAAGGCACCGAATTCATCATCTCCCGGATCTTCTGTGCCATTATTATCATAAAAGGTCATATTTGGGATCTCGCGCAATATATGGAAAGTTCGGTCTGAATCAGTATCATTAAAGATAACCACCTGATAAGGATAGGAATAGACATTGATCACGTTCTGGGCCTGTTCCAGATTACCCAGCAGGAATTCATGAGTAATGGTTAACCATAATAAAAGATCATCGGCTTCAGGAATAACGTAATTACCAAAACCGTTTGTCTGTACATCCCAGGGTGCATAGAGATTATATCCTGGTGCTGCGATCCCTTCCGAGATATGGCTCATCCAGTTATCATAGGCACAGCCAGGAGCCGAGCCATATAAAAAATTCTGCAGAGATTCGGTTTCTTCAATTACTGAGAAAAGAGCATTGGCACAAACAAGAAAAAATAATATAAGTTCAATTTTTTTCATGTTTATTTTTTTTGTTTTTTATTAATTCCTGTCAAACCTTTTCGGTTAATACAATAAAAAAATAGAACCTGCTCTCTTTTGTGAATAAACCAAACTTCTTTATTAAAAAAGAATGTCATTTTGTACGAACCTGCAAATCAGCAGGAACTCAGTTCCATCATCATCATAATATTTATTTTTATTTGACACAAACGAGCAATTATAAAACTTAATTACTACCCTGTAAGAAATATAAAATGGAGTATACATGAAAAATTTTTCGTTAGCACCGGACGGAACGGAATTTAACCTTCCGAATGAAGAACAAGGCAGAATCGAGAAAGAAGAAGTTCTGAAGATAACAGCAGAGCAGAGAGCTCTGGGCAGGAAGATCGTTACAGTTCAGGGAATGGGGTTTGTAGGCTGCGTGATGGCTATAGTAATAGCAGATGCAGAAGATGAAAATGGTAAGCCGCTTTATTATGTTCACGGACACCAAAGACCTTCCAATCGTTCTTTCTGGAAAGTGCCGGTCATCAACACAGGAATACCGCCCGTCAGTTCATCCGATGCTGAGGTCCCGGAGTTGTTTGAACGCTGCGTTAAGCAGAAGAAAAATTTCAGAGCCACCTGGCATGATATTGCCTATGAAGTTGCAGATATCGTGGTTGTGGATATTCAATTGGATGCTACTAAACCGGCTTTTGGTGAAGCTGAAAAAGGATATTGTGATATAACTCATTTCAGGGATGGAATGCGAACTCT
>CBFDCX010000211.1:0-3232 GCA_965603415.1 uncultured bacterium | reverse complement strand
GTCAGCATGGTCAATATGCTACTGTAGGTTTGGAAGATCATTCCGGTACTATTGGTTTGGAATATACATTTAATAATACATATCCAACTGCTGCCAAACAACTGCAAAACGAAATGGCACTACTTTTTACCGGACCTCCTATTCCTTTTGAAGAACCATTTCTGGTTCTTGGTGGTTTAATTATCAATGACAGCAATGGCAATGGGCAGGTAGATTATGCCGAAGATATAAGTTTGGGAGTAATGCTGAATAACCTGGGAGAAAACCCGGCAACGGGTGTTTCTGCCACTATCTCTACGACCGACCCTTATATTACACTAACCCAGGATACTGCCAATTACAATACAATATCAGGCGGTGGTTCCGGTACAAATATCACAGATTTTGAAATGACGATAGCAGAAGACTGCCCCGATGGACATATTGCGTTTTTTGAAATAGCAGTAACAAGTAATGAAGATAACTGGGATCTCAATTTCACTCTTATTCTGAACGCACCGGAAATTGGTTTTGTCTCGGTTTTTGTGGATGATGGGCAAAACAATATACTTGACCCGGGTGAAACCGCCGATCTCTTGGTCTCTTTTGAAAATGCGGGTGGTAGTGCCGGTTATAATGTGGAATCTTTGATCTCTTCGTCTGATCCGTATGTTACTTTAAATTCTGTTAATCATAGCTTTGGAACATTCTCCCCGGGAGCAATAGCAACTGCTATTTATAATGTAACAGCTTCTGCATCAACTCCGGTGGGACATATCGTATTGGTAGCATGGGAGATAACAGGAGATTTCAGTTATACAAATAATGGAGAATTTGGAGTTGCCATTTCCCAGATCCCGGTAATGGTTGAAGAACATTTTAATACTTTCCCACCAGCCGGTTGGACAACTACCTCAACTTCAGGTCAGATCAACTGGGGAGGTTCCAGCTCCAATTATGCGGGGGGAACATCACCTGAAGCCAGGTTCTACTGGTCACCTTCAACCACAGCAGTTCAAAGATTGATCACAATGCCAATTAATACAATTGGATCCAGTACTCTGGATTTGGGATTCAAACATTATATAAGTAATTTCAGTGGAGGTTATGATATTCGATTGGAAACAACTTCTGATGGTACAAACTGGAATATAGTTCAAAGCTGGCCTGCAGCAAATTTACCTGCAACAACCGAAAACATCATAATAGATAATGATGATGTCGGTTCATCCACTTTTCAACTTGCCTGGGTGTTTGATGGTAATTCATATAACATAAATTACTGGTATGTGGATGATGTTTATATCGAAAGTGGCACTCCCCAGAATATGGGATATCTTGATGGTGAAGTTACATTATCCGGTGGTACCGGCAATATTCAGGAAGTAGAAATCGTAGCCGGAAGTTTCGTGACCCACCCTGATGCGAATGGTGATTATTTAATACCACTCGTTCCGGGAACTTATGATGTTACAGCCAGCCTGGCAGGATATGGAACTATTACCGAAAATGATGTTTTCATAATTGCGAATCAAACAACAACAGTTGATTTTGAATTAACCTACCTGGAGATACCTGTAAATTTATCTGCTACAGCAGTAAGTAATGATGTTACACTAGAATGGGGAATGCCTACAGATGAATTTGATAGTGTGAGTCGTCATTCAATAAATAGAGTAGCACAACGTAGTGAAAGTAGCCTACGAACCAAAAAAATAAAAGACGAACCACAAACAAATACAACCCGTTCACTCACCGGTTTCAAAGTATATCGTAACGGATCTGAAATTGCTGAAATAACAGACCCGGGTACTATGACTTATTACGATGAATTCCTGAATACAGGTATTTATTCGTACTATGTAACCGCAGTCTACGATGGAACGAACGAATCTCTTCCTTCCAATACTGAAGAGATCACGATAATTCTTGTTCCACCAACTCAACTTTCCGCATCATCACAACCACCGGATATCGTATTGGATTGGATTGCTCCCGAGGAGGGAAGAAGTCTGACGGGATACAAAGTTTATCGTGATGGAGTGGAAATTGCAGAAGTAACAAGTGTGACTTATACTGATGAGAATGTTCCTACTGGTAACTATACTTATTATGTTACTGCTGTATATGGTGATTATGAATCTGAACCTTCAAATGAGGTAATCCTGGTACATACGGATGTGAATTTGAATATCGTTCCGCTTACCACTTATTTAAATGGCAATCATCCTAATCCGTTCAACCCAGAAACCAGGATAAGTTTTGCTTTGAATTCCGCTTCTAAAGCTCTTATTCTTATCTATAACATTAAGGGTGAAAAAGTTCGAATCCTGGTGAATGAACATCTTGATGCGGGTCATCATTCTGTTATCTGGAATGGTACGGATGAGAGCGGTAGAAGCGTTGCCAGTGGAATTTATTTCTACAAATTCAAAACAGATAACTTCAGCAAAACTAAAAAGATGCTTCTACTGAAATAAATAAAATCAAATATTGAGCGGGTGTGTACCCGCTCTTTTTTTTATATTTATAATCAATTTGACAAATATCAACTATTACAATTTTAAGTGTTTCCCTAGTATTATTATGGAATAGATATTGCATTCAGTTCTATAATAATTATTAATATACGGAGTAATGTAAATGAAAAAGATTTTATTGTTTTTTGTGTTTCTCATAATTACTGCTTTTCTTTTTGCAGATCGTGTTGATATTACTAAAAATTCAAATAAGGAACTTTTCGATCATGTCTCTTACGGAATTGGTAGCACAGAAGTTAATTTTACACTCGATGGTTATGAAATTGAAACCTTAGAGGTAGAGGGTGTTGAGTATAAAAAGATCTCGTATTGGAACGAAGGTGAATTTATCGAGATCGGTAAACCAGCGTTGCCGCGATTTTCCAGATTGATCACCATTCCTGATGCTGGTAATGTCGAATTTGATATCATCTATACCGAAGAAGATATCATTGGCAATGTAAATATCTTTCCCTGCCAGAACCTGCAAAGTGAAAGTCAACCGGCAGATAATGAATTTGTGATCGATGAAGCTTTTTACAACAGAGGAGACGTTTTTCCGGGAAGAGTGGTAGATATAGGTAAACCTGCTATCATGCGTGACTTCCGTGTTGTGAATGTAACCATAAATCCATTTCAATATGATCCACAGACTAAAGAACTCCGGATTGTAACGAATGTAGACATTATAGTTAACACCAGCGGTACAACCGGAGAAAATATCAAACAGACTG
>CBFDCX010000210.1:0-3264 GCA_965603415.1 uncultured bacterium | reverse complement strand
GCCTTGAGATCAATGGACATACAGATAGTTCAGGTTCCAGATCGTTGAATATGAAACTTTCTCGTAGAAGAGCTGAATCTGTACGAGTTTACCTAATCAATCAAGGCATCGAAGGATTCAGATTACGGGCTATCGGTCTGGGTCCGGACCACCCGATCACCTCCAACAAAACAAAGGAAGGAAGGGAGAAAAACCGTCGTATTGAATTCTTCAGAACGAAGTAAGATGATATACTAAAGAAAAGACGGATTTGGCAGTTACTGGATCCGTCTTTTTTGATAATTATAAAAAAGGTATATTTTTTTTCGTTATAAATAGTGGAGGTATTTATGGAAGATGTGATGAATAAGCTTATCGAATGGGGATCTACTTTCGGTATAAAATTGATTGCAGCTATTGCTATTTTGGTTATTGGTCGCATGATTGCGAAAGGTATTCGTAAATTGATCGTAAAAGTAATGCATAAAAGAGAAGTAGATAAAACTATTTCATCTTTTATTTCATCTCTGACTTTTAGTGTATTATTGGTGTTTGTGATTCTGGCGGCTCTTTCTCAGCTTGGCATTCAAACCACTTCTTTCATGGCTGTTATCGGTGCTGCCGGTCTGGCGATCGGTTTGGCTCTGCAGGGATCTCTTTCCAATTTTGCTTCGGGCTTTCTTATTATCCTGTTTAAACCATTTAAAGTGGGAGATTATGTGGAAGCCGGTGGTGTCTCAGGGACAATTAGCAAGATCAGTGTGTTTACGACGGAGATCAATTCGGTTGATAATAAAAAGATCATCGTGCCGAACTCACAGATCATGAACGGAACGATTACTAATTATACTGCAGAAAAAACCAGAAGAGTTGATTTGGTCTTAGGTGTAAGCTATGAATCTGATCTGAAAAAAGTGAAAGATATCCTGATGGGAATAATTCAAAAACATAAGTTGATTTTGAAAGACCCCGAACCGTTTGTGCGACTGGCTGAAATGGCTGAGAGTTCATTGAATTTCAAAGTAAGAGTGTGGACCAAAACCGAAGATTATTGGACAGTCTATTTCGATTTGACTGAACAGGCAAAAGAAGAATTTGATAAAAACGGATTAAATATTCCATTCCCACAAATGGATGTACATTTAATCAAATAAAAGGAGGAGAAGTATTATGAAAAAAACGATTTTTATTTTTGTTTTAGGACTATTAATCGTAGGGTTGTATGCTGAAGGATGGAATAAATCGGCGGATATTTCTTTAAATTTGAATCAAAATTCGTACAGCGACAACTGGGCTGGTGCAGAAATAGGAGTAATTTCCTGGGCTTTCAATGCTAATCTGCTCGCTGAAAAGCAACTGACAGAAAAGCTTCACAACAAAAACACTCTCAAACTTGCATTTGGTCAGACTCACAGCCAGTACATTGACATTAATGGTGACAAAAAATGGGCAAAACCTGATAAGACAACCGACTTGATAGATTTTGAATCGATGTTCCGATTTACACTTGGTTTAGTAGTTGATCCTTTTGTCAGCGTCAGATTGGAAAGTCAATTTATGGATAAACAAGGAAATGAGGTTAAAAATTTCAATCCGAACATTCTCACGGAAACTTTTGGTGTGGCCAAGTTGTTCATCAAAGAAGATAACAAAGAATTAAGTACAAGACTTGGAGCTGCCTTCAAACAATACATGGACGGATTTGCAGATGAGAACACAAACGACGGTGGTGCTGAATTTGTAGGAGAGTACAAATCTCCTCTGGCAAATAATATTATAAACTACAATACCAAATTGATACTTTACAAAGCATTGTTTTATTCTGAATCAGATGCTGTGAAAGGGACTCCAATGGAAGATGCTTGGAAAGCAGTTCGTATGGATTGGGAACATATTTT
This sequence comes from uncultured bacterium, assembly GCA_965603415.1. Taxonomy (GTDB): domain Bacteria; phylum Cloacimonadota; class Cloacimonadia; order Cloacimonadales; family TCS61; genus JACNIV01. Next base: position 1,387 of record CBFDCX010000210.1, on the reverse strand, counting down.
CAGTGCTAGTATCACTAAGCTGATCAACCTGAATCTTTATTTCCAACTCATCTATGATGAAACAATTATTGATGAAATCCAATTCAAACAAACCCTGGGTTTGGGATTCACTTATAAATTATTCTAAGAGATAGAATTTATCATTTGCGAAGATTAGTTTTTTCTAACCTTCGCTTTTTTATTATTCTGCATAAATTTTATAGCGTCAACTAATTATTCATGTATATTATGAATTAAATAAGGAGGAAAGATGAAAAAGATAATATTGTTCGTCTTCCTGCTGACAGGAGTTGTGATTATGAATGCAGAAGAAAAATATAGAGAATTAAATGATCTGGAAAAATTCGTAATCGAACAGAAAGGTACAGAACGTCCCTTTACCGGAATTTACACTGATCATTTTGAGGAAGGTCTGTACAAATGCAAAAAATGCGGTGAACCGCTTTTCAAGTCAGATAACAAATTTCATTCCAGCTGCGGTTGGCCCAGCTTTGATGATGCCATTCCCGGTCAGGTGAAAGAACAAACCGATGCTGACGGTAGAAGAACTGAAATTCTTTGTACCAATTGTGGTGCTCATCTGGGTCATGTTTTCATGGGAGAAGGATTTACCGATAAAAATGTACGGCATTGTGTAAATTCTGTTTCTCTGCAATTCGAAGCTGAAGAACCCAAACAGGAAAAAGCCTATTTTGCTGGTGGTTGCTTCTGGGGAGTGGAATATCACTTCCAAAAACTGAATGGAGTCATCTCCACTTCGGTCGGATTCATAGGTGGACATATTGATGAACCGGGATATTACGATGTCGTAAAAGGAAATACCGGTCATGCCGAAACAGCAGAAATTATTTACGATCCCAGCAAGATAAGTTATGAAGAGTTGGCGAAACTCTTCTTTGAGATCCACGATCCTACCCAGATCAACCGGCAGGGACCAGACATCGGTTATCAATATCGCTCAGCAGTTTACTACACTACAAATGAGCAAAAAGAAACTACTCAAAAATTGATTGGTATTCTAGAAGATAAAGGATACGATGTAGCAACCAGAGTTGAATTTGCACCAGAATTCTTTCCCGCCGAAGATTATCATCAGGATTATTACAAGAAAAAAGGCAGTCTGCCATATTGCCATGTTTACACAAAAAGGTTTGATTAGTAACAATCTTCGGTTTGTAAGAAACGATAACTCAGTTATTTAATAGATGTTTGTGTAAGCTTGTTGAATTGGAATAATATAAATGAGCAGATCACTGATCTGCCCCTACAGCTCTGTATTAATACATATCAATCCGCAATTGAATACTTTCTAAAACGTCGTTACATCCACGAAATTGAAATCATCTATCAACATCGCTGGAATTCTGGCATAATATTCCTGCTGAAC
>CBFDCX010000209.1:0-3281 GCA_965603415.1 uncultured bacterium | reverse complement strand
TAAAAAAAGCCCCGATATAAATCGAGGCTATTCCAATCTTGGTGGGCCCAAGAGGAATCGAACCTCTGACCGTCCGGTTATGAGCCGGAAGCTCTACCAACTGAGCTATAGGCCCCAAAAATCAAATTCGATTTGTAAAAACTATTTATGCACTTCTGCTGTCAAGAATTTCCTGATAACCTATCGTGAATTTATTTTACGTTAAAGTTCTCTATAAATTTCATCAATACACTGCTGCGAGTAGGATGACGTAATTTGCGCAATGCTTTATCTTCTATCTGGCGGATACGTTCACGGGTAACGCTGAAGATATTTCCCACTTCTTCCAGAGTACGGTGATAACCATCGTCTATACCAAACCGCAAGCGGATAACTCTTTCTTCACGCGGTGTAAGAGTTTGTAAAATTTCATCGACTTGTTTTTTTAGTAGAGTACGTTCAGCCATTCTTTCAGGTGAAATTGTTCCCTTATCTTCAATAAAGTCTCCCAGCAGACTGTCTTCATCTTCATGTCCGATAGGTTTATCCAGCGATACGGGCTCTTTGGTTATTGCCAGGATGCTTTTGATCTTTTCTACTGGAAGATCCAGTTTTACTGCAATTTCTTCCGGGTACGGCTCACGACCCAGTTCCTGTAATAGTTTACGGCTGGCTCGTTTTACTTTGTTAATGGATTCTATCATGTGAACCGGGATGCGGATAGTTCTTGCCTGATCGGCAATAGCTCGCGTGATGGCTTGGCGGATCCACCAGGTAGCATACGTGCTGAATTTGAATCCCTTGCGATAGTCATATTTTTCCACAGCCCGCATAAGTCCTGTGTTCCCTTCCTGGATCAGATCCAGAAAATCCAGACCACGATTATTATAGCGTTTGGCAATGCTCACCACTAATCTTACATTTGCTTCTATCATTTCATTCTTGGAACGTTCCTTCAATTTTTCACCGCGTTCTACTTCTGCCAGTAGATCTACCATTTCGGTAGCAGTCATACGGGTTTCCAGTTCTACCCTGCGAATTTTGCGACGAGCATTTTTTATCTTACGTAATGTTTCGATGAACACATTCGGTTCGATCTTGGTTTCTTCATGAACAATTTTGTAGTCCTCGGGAGATTTATTAGCTTTCCTGCCGTAAGTACAGATCTCGTCGATGGAATATTTCCTGATCTTGGAAAGGTGTTTGATGCTTTTTTGGCTGTCTTTTATCCTGTCAACCAAACTACGGATACGGTAAACCATACGTTTAAGCATTTTTTCATTGTAGGTCAGGCGGTCGAAAATCGCCATTATTTTCTGGCGTTTTTTCTCGATCACTTCATGGTCTACCAAGTGTCCGTATTCATCAGTGTCGCTATCATCCAGCATCTCACCTAATTCTTCAAAAATAGCTCCGGATTCTTTTATTACTTGTTCAAATTCATTTATCAGGGTGGATTCCTGAGATTTATCCATCCACGTTCCGTATTCAATTTTAAAAATATGATCTATTTTAACTCTTTTTTCACGGTAGCGATGCAGGAAGTTTTCCATCTCACGCAGGGTACTACCGCTCATGAAAACGAATTTATTAATATATTTTTGACCGCTTTCGATCTTCTTTGCTATTCTTATTTCACCTTCACGGTCCAGTAGCGGTACTCTTCCCATTTCACCCAGATACATCCTTACGGGATCATCATAATAACGTCTATTCTGGAATTTCTTAGTAGTTTTCGTTTTTTTAACAGATACTTTTTTCTTAGTTACTTTTTTCTGAGTCTCATCGATAAGTTCTATACCATTTCCTACCAGTTCCGAAATGATCTCTTCTATCTTATCCAGGTAGATCGGGCTGTTTGGCAGCACTTCATTGATCTGTTTGAAAGTTAATAGACTATTATTTTTCTGCCCGATTTCCACAAGTTTTTTAATACATTCATTATAACTAAGCATCTGCTCTCCTTAGTATAGTGTTTTCCGCACGACTTTTTTATTCAGTCCAATAATTTTCTTTTTTAATTCGTTCTTTTTCTGGAAAAGGTCCATATCTTTTGGATTAGTTAATATCTCGTCATTAATCTGTTTTAATTCTATTTGATATTTTCTTAATTTCAAACCGCTGATAACATCCTCGATCTGAGCTTTGGGCGGATCAGCCATAATAAGATCAGCAATTGTATTCTTGATCGCTTCGCCTTCTATTGTTTCCAACAAACTCGGAATCTGCCCCATTTTCTCCAAATGCTCTGCAACTATTTCATATATTTTTTTGTACTTTTCAGATAAAAAGTAACTCGAATCTATCTCTTGTGCAACTTTTTTATAATACATTGAATCATTAAGTATATTAATAAGCAGTTCCCGTTCTTCTCCAAATTTTTCCATAGTTTGCATTTGCGGTTCTTTTTCTCTTTTTCTGCGAAGTCTTATTTTAGAAAAAATAGCACTCTCCGATACTTTAAAAATGGTGGCTATTTCCTGTACAAAAAGTTCCCGGGCTATATCATCTTCCATTTCATTCAGAATCTCTATTAACTCATTCAGTTTTGTTCTTTTATCCATATCCAGAATAGTATCTTCCAGCAGGAATTTCGGTAGTGGTTGTGAATCGGTAAGAAGCTCCTGCAATTTTTCCGGTCCGTTCTTTACCAGGAAGCTATCAGGGTCATCTGTTTGTGGAAGGTTTACGATTTTTGCAGTATATCCGTTTTTAATAATATTGGAAGCTGCTCGCACAGCTGCTTTCCTGCCTGCTTTATCTCCATCATAAACAAGCAGAAAATTATTTGTAAACCTGCTTAATATTTTTATTTGAGAATCGGTGAGGGAAGTTCCAAGGGAAGCCACGGAATTGCTGAATCCATTTTCATAAAGCCGCAGGAAATCTGTATAACCCTCGGCAATGAGAACCTGATCCCGACGGGATATATCGTGCTTTGTAATAAAAAGTCCGTAAAGTTCATTGCCTTTTGTATAGATATCTGTGGTAGGTGAATTAACGTATTTCCCGCCACCCTGGTTCTCAAGCAGAATCCTCCCTCCAAAAGCCAGCACTTTGCCGGTGGACGAATGGATCGGGAACATCAGTCTGTTTCTGAAAAGATCGTTATTATTGCCGGTAAAAAGCCCCGTAGAAGATAATATCTGATCATTGATACTATTTTTCAGCAGATAGTTTTTCAATCCACCATGACTATCCAACGCAAAACCTATCTGGAATTTCTTTATGGTTTCTTCCGATATTTTGCGATTCTGCAGGTATTCAAGGGCAAATTGCCCATGCTTGAACAGATTATCCTG
>CBFDCX010000208.1:0-3317 GCA_965603415.1 uncultured bacterium | reverse complement strand
CTATCTTTTTCTGACGCTCTATCAAAAATTTTTTAATGGGCTTATAAAGAATTTTGTTTAGAACAATAAGTAATAGAATAAAATTCAATATAACCAGAATGAAAGCATAATTTATACTTATCATAGGATCTCCAGCTTAGTGTTCGTTTGGAAGTGAATTTCTATTCACTTCCTTTTTGCCTTCTTTCACGTAGAGAATATTAACAGAAGAGCGATAACCAGAGAATAAATACCCGTAGATTCAGATACAGCCTGACCCACAAGCATTGTTCTGGTGATAAGGCTTGCATTCTCGGGAGAGCGAGCTATACCTTCACAGGCTTTTCCTGCTACAAAACCTTCACCAACTCCGGGTCCTAAAGCACCCATTCCCATACATAGCCCGGCACCCAGAAGTGCAGAAGCTTTTACGATTCCTTGTGCTAAAGTTAAATTCATGATCCCTCCAATTTATTAAATAAATTATAAAGCAAAAATTAATAAAAATGATATTACCAATGAGTAAATCGCTGTCGATTCCGAAACAGCCGCACCCAAAAACATTGTTCTCATTATCTTGGACTTTTCATTGGGAAATCTCCCCATCATATCACTGGCTTTCCCTGCTACATAACCAATGCCTGTTCCTGGTCCCAGCGTTCCAAAACCGATCGATAATCCTGCTGCGATCAATGCAACCGATTTAACAATGATCCTGCCTATCGATATGTCTGCTGGTTGGCTTGGTACGGAGTACATAAGCAGGAAAGCAACAACTAACGCAAAAATCGCAGAAGTTTGCGATAGAGCCTGACCGATGAGCATGTTCCCCATTATCGCATTACCATGTTTGGGCATTCTTGCAACTGATTTACAGGCTTGCCCTCCAGCATATCCCGCTCCCAGTGATGGGCCCACAGAGCCCAGTCCCATTGCAAGGCCCGCAGATAAATATGCAGCAGCTCTGAGCCAACCGCCTTCAGGAGCATCTAATCTGCCGTAAATAAGCAGCATTGAAATCACAAGTGCAAAAATACCAGCAGTTTGAGCAGCTGCCTGACCTATCAGCATTGTTCTGAATATTTGCTCATTTGCCTTGGGCTGCTTAACGATTCCATATGCACCTTCCCCGGCAATTATACCAGACCCGATACCTGTGGTAACAGCACCAATTCCAACGCAGAGCCCTGCTCCCAGGTATGCTGCAATTTGAATATGCTCAATTGATAATGCCATTGATTACTCCGATATTTCCACACCAATATATGTGAGTGCCAGCATTGTAAATACAAATGCCTGTATCGTTCCTACAAATACCCCAAAGAATAAATTCAGCCCAACGGGAAAAACAACAAAACTCACCAGGGAAGATACTACCATTATAATGATGGCTCCTCCCAGAATATTTCCAAAAAGACGGAAAGAAATTGATACCACTTTAGATATTTCACTCACGATGTCCAAAAGACACAACGGATTTTTTACAGGATTTACATAATTTTGCAGGTGATTCCAGGTACCTTTAAATTTAATAGCAGAAAAATGCACTACCACCACAACCATAAAGCCGAGACCCAACGGCACATTCAAATTTCTGGTTGGTTCCATAAAGCCGGGAATCGGAACCATGCCGATCATATTACAAACCCAGATAAACAGGAAGAGCGTGACTATATAAGGTGCGTAAGAAGCCTTGTCCTTTCCCAGGGTTTCAGTGACAAATTCTTCTAATGAAGTATATATTAATTCAAAAATGATTTGCGATTTTGCAGGCTGGTGAGCCAGGCTTTTCCTGATAAAAAGAGCCATGAGAAGAAGCACAATATCTACGATCAGGATCATACGCAAAAGTTGAAATGTTCCCATAGGATTAAATGGAACAGTTCCAAATTTAGAAAGAAATTTAAATAAATTATAAAGCTTTTTGCTACCATAAATTTCGGGTGTTTCACCATGTTGGGCATGGTATTCATCTATCTGGAATTCTTCGGTTATTTTTTCCTGCAGGTTATACTCTGTTTCTACATGTCTGATGCGAAATTTCCCGTGCTCAAAGCCGATCTCAAGCTGCTTACTGAAATTCCCGGACAAGAAAACCAAGACAACTTCGACAACGAAGAATATCAAAATTATTTTTAGCATCGGGCTTTTTTTCTTCGCCATTTCATCCTCTGAAAAAGCTGCTTTTTTTCAAGTTCTTTATGAACTCATTCAGATATATCACCATCTGAGCTGCCAGCAGACTTAATCCAAAACTTATAATATTCGGTTTAACAAAATTTAAGATCAGAACCGAATAGATCAAAAGGAACAATAATCGTAAATAGGTTCCTTTCACAGCACTCAGTTTAGATTTTGTTGGCTGCAAACTTAAGCTCATTTTCACATTATGAGCCAGCCAGATAAAATTAATTGCGCTGGCTGTTGAACCCAAAATCCAACCCAGGGCTTCCCTGAAAAACAACGGCAAAGTCAGAGCCGCAGGTATGTTTGTCAAGAGAATAATGACCAGAATTCTCTTAACGTATTTTCTATTTTCCACAACTATTTACAGTGTGTTTTTTTCATAAAATCTTCGAATCAATCTATATGCTGCCACAATGCCCGCAATAACTCCCAATATCACGCCAACCATGATCAGTTTGCCTTCGGCATGAAGCTTTCTATCCAGATATATGAACCCGAAAGTGAAAATCAGGATGGCTGTTATTACAGAAAATCCTAATTGTGTTATCAGTCCAAAGTGTTTCAGTAGTTCCTTATTCAGTATTTTTTGTTTCTTCCACATTCTTTACCGGGTATATTTTTTTTATAGAAGATGATTTAATCTCCGGCGTCATAGAACTATTACCATTGAATACAGCCCCTGTATGGATCTTCAGTACTTTGGCAATAATATCTCCAGTAAGATCTGCTGTTTTATCCAACTCCAGTGCATCATCACAGACTATATTACCCACTACTTTACCTGAAACCAGGCATTCATTCGCTTTAACATTTGCCTTGGCAACACCGGATAGACCAATAGTTACAAAACCTTTCGATTCTATAACACCTTCTACTTTTCCATCAACTCGAACACCACCTTCAACAAATAAAGAACCTTTTACTTTACTTCCCTTACCAATGATGGTAGAGAGTTCTACTTTTCTGTTTCTGTCCATATTTACCTCACTTTATATTAAGAATTTTTTTCGGATCGATATTTTCTCCATTAACTAGAATTTCAAAATGCAGGTGTGGAGCAGTGCTGTTTCCTGTATTTCCTACCAGAGCAATGGTTTCCCCTTTTTCTACAAAGGTTTTTGCTTCATAGATAGATGTGGCAAGATGTGCAT
>CBFDCX010000207.1:0-3323 GCA_965603415.1 uncultured bacterium | reverse complement strand
CAGAAAGATTACAGCAATTTCCCGGTTGATCCTAATCAACCCGGTCTTTTTGTGATTGATGATAATTTCTTTAATAATTATGAGAACCTGCGAGATGATGGTCAAGCCTTGAGCCGTGGTGTGGAAGTGATCCTGCAGAAGAAATTGGCGGAGAGTATTTACGGATTGGCCAGTGCTACCTATTTTCGTTCCAGATACAAAAGCTACGATGGTATTTGGCGAAACAGAAATTATGACAACCGGCTTATCGTGAGCATCGAAGGTGGCTACAAACCAACTCCCGGATTGGAAATGAGCCTGCGCTGGATCTATGCCGGTGGTGTTCCTTATACGCCAATTGATGAGCAGCTATCTGCAGAATATCAGCAGGCAGTGCTGGATGAAAACAGGATCAATGAAGAGCGTTATCCCGATTATCATTCCATGAATGTGCGTCTGGATAAAAGGTTCTTCTTCAACAAAACCAACCTGGTAATTTACTTCAGTGTGTGGAATGCTTATAATCAGAAGAATATCGCTGAGTACTATTGGAACGACACGGATCAAACTGTTGATGAAGTTTATCAGTGGACGTTTTTACCGATTCTTGGTGTAGAATTTGAATTCTAATTTTTTATCAAAGTAGAATGCTTTTATTTCTGTCCGTATTTATTCAAATAAAAATCACGCATGAGATTAATATCATCTTGAGATAATTCTACCGCTCCGCCCAGAGTTCCGGCCAAAATTACCGCCTGGGCAGATTTTTCAACGATCTGGGCTATCTTGTATGCTTCGGGTAAATTGTCTGCAACTGTAAGTAACCCGTGATTGGCCAGCAGACAGGCACCATTCTCCTGCAGAGCTGCAATAGCTGCCTGTGCCAGTTCCTGTGAACCGGGCAGGAAATAGCTGGCAACTTCCACTCTGCCACCCACGATCTGAACCATATCTTCACATACTGCCGGAATCGGTTTTCTAGCTATGGCGAAGGCTGTGCAATGCACACTGTGAGTATGAATAATTGCCTTTACTTTCTTTTTTGCTTTATAAGCTTCAAGATGCAAAGGCAGTTCGATAGATGGTTTTTTATCGCCTTCTATAATTTTCTCATCCAGATTTACAACAACAATATCTTCCGCTTTAATTGTCTGGTAGGCAACCCCGGAGGGCGTGATGGCAATATGATCAGCATCTGCTCTGGCAGAGATATTACCCCAGGTTCCCAGATTAAAACCGGAGGCGGAGATCTCTCTTCCCATAGCTGCGATCTCATTTCGAATTTTCTCAAATAACATAAATTCCTCTATTTTAGTTTTAGAATATTCTCTTTGAAGGGTTTTTCTACAATACCTTTTTCAGTAATTATGGCTGTGATATTTTCGTTTGGTGTTACATCAAAAGCAGGATTATACACTTCAATTTTAGCGGGTGCAAGCTGAACACCTTTGATGTGTGTTACCTCTTGGGGAGAGCGTTCTTCGATCTCTATCTCACTGCCTGTTTCAATTTTAAAATCTATGGTTGTAGTTGGAGCGACAATATAGAATGGAACATCATATGCTTTTGCTATTACAGAAAGCATGAATGTACCTATCTTATTGGCAGTATCACCATTGGCGACGATCCTGTCCGCACCCACCAGGATCAGATCAATCTTACCGTCACGGATCAGGGTGGCGGCTACACTATCTGCTATCAGTCTGGCAGGAATGCCTTCCTGAACCAGTTCCCAAGCTGTGAGCCTGCTGCCCTGCAGGCGGGGGCGGGTTTCATCAACATAGACGAAAATGTCTTTGCCGGACTCAAAAGCTGCGCGGATAACTCCGAGTGCTGTACCGTATTCCACGGTTGCCAGAACGCCGGTATTGCAGTGAGTGAGAATTGTAGCTTTGGGGGGTATAAGTGAATTTCCATATTGCCCCATTTTTTTATTGGTACGGATATCTTCCTGCGCAATTTCATCTGCTTCCTTTCTCAGATCATTTAATATCTCTTTTTGTGTCTTATTTTCTAGCAGCAGGTTTCTCATTCTGGTCACAGCCCACATCAGGTTTACGGCAGTAGGTCGGGATTTATTGATGAGATCACAAGCCAGATGCATCTCTCTGAAAAAATCTCTTTTGGGAAGATCAATAAATTCGAGTGCAGCCAGCACAATCCCGTAGGCTGCCGTTACTCCGATGGCGGGAGCTCCTCTCACTACCATATCGGTAATGGCAAATTCAACATCATGATAATTATTGCAGATAAACTCTTCATATCTCTGCGGTAATATTCTTTGATCTATCAAGATCAATTTGTTGTTTTTGAATTTTAGCGAACGAATATTCTTTTTCATTTTCTATCTTCCTGTTTTAAAAAGGAGAAAATGATGACAGTGCCTATATGTCAAATGAATTTCATTTTTCTCTATATAAATCAATTGTAACCATTTTGGGAATTATTTCGAGTTGTAAGAAACCTGCCTAGCAGATCGATTTAAAGAAGCCCATAGGGATCGATATCGATAGAGAGCCTGATGGTGCTGCCCAGCTTTATATTCTCTTTCAAATAGTTTACGCTTTGAGAGAGCGTCTGTACTGAATCTGCTTTAAAGATAATGTGATAACGATAATTATTCTTCATCTTGATAAAAGGAGCTTGTACGGGACCCAGCACAAAGAGATTTTCAGGTTTGAACAGTTTTTTCAATCTTGCAATTACCTGATCATTTTTGATCAATTGAGCGCGCAGGTATTTTTCATTTTTATGAGTAAATAAAAAACGTGCTAGGCGATAAGCCGGCGGGTATTTTAACAGCTTCCGGAGTTTTAACTCCTGCTCGGCAAATGATACGAAATCCTGCCGGGTAGCGCAGGTGATGGCATAATGCTGAGGATTGTAAGTCTGGATGATAACCTCACCCGGTTTTTCTCCTCTGCCGCTGCGACCAGCCACCTGGGTGAGAAGTTGAAAGGTTCTTTCCGCTGCCCGAAAATCCGGTATATTCAAGCCGATATCTGCCGAGATAACACCGACCAGGGTAACATTGGCAAAATCCAGTCCCTTGGCTATCATCTGGGTACCAAGCAGAATATCGATATTACCCTTTTTCATACGTTCGAACATGGAATCATAACTATCTCTCCTGCGGGTAGAATCAGAATCCATACGCAATATACGGCTGGAAGGAAAAAGTATATGCAACTCTTTTTCTATCTGCTGGGTGCCTGGTGCTCCGAAGTTGAACATGAAGCTGCCGCATTCGGTACATTTGCGTGGCAGATTAATCCTGTGACCGCAATAATGACAGATAAGCTCCTGTGAACTGCTGTGAAAATTCATACTGATCTCGCAGTGCG
>CBFDCX010000206.1:0-3341 GCA_965603415.1 uncultured bacterium | reverse complement strand
CAAAATTGAATTGCATTCCAAACCCCGGATTCAGTACCACTTCCATCACTATCAAGAACTTTCAAGCACATAATAGTAGCATCCGGTGCCATTCCTGTTTGAGAACCTGCTGTTCCATCACCAGCAACTGTTCCGGCACAATGTGTTCCATGTCCATGGTCATCTATTGGATCATAATCGCTATTAACGAAATCATAACCATGATTTGGATATCCAGCACCTGAGCCATTCCAGACATGGTCCTCAAGATCATGATGAGTGTATCTAACTCCTGTATCCAAAACAGCGACCAAAATGCCATCTCCTGTATAACCAAGTCCCCAAACATCATCAGCATTAACTTTTGTTACATTCCAAGTTATTTCTCTTTCTCTTTGATTTCCAGATAATATTTTCTGTTCTTTTTTATTATCGTTAATCAACATATTCCGCATTTCATCCCAATCGATACTCTTGATATTATTTCTTGTTGAAAGTTCTTCAATTACAGATGGGGTTGCATAACAATTGATCATATTAGTTATCCATAATGGAATTATCTCTTTTACATTACCAATATTTTGGAAATTGTCAAGTTCAGTAAGAATATTCTCTTGTGTTCTTCGACTAAAGTTCTGTAATTCCGAAATTACATATTTCTTTTTCTCATCTTTTAACTGGAATTGTACATTTCTCATTAATTCGTCAGAATCATATTGTTCCATAAGAGAAATATTAATTCTGATAAATTCGTTATTTTCGGATAATTGTAGTTTTTGCTGTAATTGCTGAGAAATCACCTTATTTGGACTTGCTAATATACTTGTGACTAAGATACAAAATAAAATTAAAATAAAAAACTTCTTCATAATTCTCTCCTTTAAGATAATTTTTTCTAAATTTTTAATACGATTAATAATGTCAAATAAAATAAATAGTCATACTTATAACCAACTTATGCATAAGTCTTACTAATTTTTAATTAGATCATTCCTGATTTTCTGTCAAATTATTTCAGCTTATATTAAAAAAAAGAGGGTAGCCTTAGAAGCTACCCTTTAATACATCTAAAAGAGATATTTATTTCTTTAATTCGTTGTCATTCATTATGCTTGAATCCTCAATTGAACGAATGAATTTGGATTTGTAAAGCGCAGGAGCAACCTTTATTGATTCACGTTGGAATGTTGCTGTTGTAACCCTGTAGAATCTCTTTTCATCCAAACCAACAGGTTCTGTAAATGTACCGCTTCCATCTGTTACAGTGCCAGCCAGAGTACTGAAACCTCCGTAAGGATCTGAATCACTGTAAACATTATAGTTTCTCCCGTCTTCTGGTGTCCAACTTACGATAGCATCGATTCCGGAGATCGATACTGCAACATCAGCCGGTGGTAGAAGAACATTGGTATATAAGGCAAAAGCCAGATCCACTTCATCAAAGTCCCATTCAGTGTTAACGTAATCGTAAGTTACATTTGCATGATCACCTACAGGAGATTCACTCCATAAGAACCATGGATCGATAGGTGAGCTGACACTGGTTCCCCGAATTGAAACCCATCCATCAGTAAGAACAACTGATGTAGGCAATTCTGCCCGGTATTTATAAACAGGACCACTGGAGAAAGTAACGGTATCAACTAATGTACGATACAATGAAATGGAAAAAGATGCAACTTCTGTCGCAGGGCTATATTCTGTAACATGATCTTCATAAAATTTAATCTCAAATGTCATCGGATCTTCCACATCAGATTGGATCCAACCTCCATCATAATACCAGTTAATTCCCCAGAATTCTATTGCTGTAATTGGCTGTGGAATACTCCAGAAATTCCCGGCAAGTAAATAACCTGGTGCGGCATCTGATGTACCCATACTCCAACTATTATCACCCTGATTACCTGTAGGTGGTTGATCAAAAACCGGTGATCCGGAAGCCCAGCTATTGTGATTGTATCCCTCACCGGTAATTGAAATAGAGTGATCTGCTCGTGAACTTGTTTCTGAGATAGTTATATCTGCACTATTTGTTCCTACGGCGTCCGGACCATAAGTTACAAGGAAATCAATTGACTCACCACTAAAAAGCGTGTCCGGATAAGAATTGGTATCATAAAGTACTATTTGTGGGTTTCCAGCAATAGTTACACCATTTATTACAACCTGTCCTCCACCTACATTTGCCAGAGTTACAATTTGGGTTTTATATCCATTAATTGCTGTCCTCTGGAAGTCGATCGATGTTGGACTTATCACCAGAGTAGGAGGAATAGGAGCGCCATACAATATATGCGCGCTCATAAGGAATTGATAATCTCCGCCCCAATCATCAAGCATGTAACCCCATGTGCCAGCATTATTTTCAACAGAACGATAAACGGCAGAGCTTCCATCATCTGAGAGTATTTGTACTTCTGTTACACCAGAGACACCACCATTTACAGTATATGTGATAAAGAATTCTTCCCCTGCTGTAAATGAGAGATTTAAAGACCTGAGATCAACTGTAGTCCAGGTAGGATAAAGATTAATATCAGCAATATTAACATTAAAACTACCTATTTCAACATTGGGAAGTCCACTGGCATTTGTTCCATAATCCACATCGTAAACGTGAATTGTTACTCCGGTTGGTGACCCCACCGTTGCATAAAAACAAATTGATAAACTTTCTAAATCGCAAGCATCTGCAGGCGTATAGCGAACACCAAATTCATCATTCCCATATGTATCCGGACAATTCCAATAATAAGCTTCACTATTATGATAGGATAATATAGCAGGAGTTCCACCAGTTCCCGGAAATATATCAAAAATCGCAGCTTGATCATTAGTGAAATTAGCTCCACCAGGATTCAGACTGCTAAGATAGTAATATCCATTATAAGAACCTGACCAACCCCAATTAAAATGAAAATGACTTATATCTAAATCTTCATAGCCATCAAGATTAAACGAATGCCCTCCGGTTCCGGAACCACGATATTGAAGTGGACGACTATTGTCCAAATTATCCCGGATCATGTTTTCCCATTCATCAGGAGCAGGATGATTAGCTTTTAGGTCATAATAAGCACTGGTGTCATAATCAAAATATGTTTCTAAAGCAGATACCACATCTGAAGTATATGCACCGGAACCTGTGGGTCCATATTGCATATCTACAGAAATACCGCAATGATATAATAATTCTCTGATATCATTATCCGGGGTTGTGTTATTCATAGGAAAATTGTATATTGTAGCTCCGAAGTCAGCAGAAAGATATCCATAAGTTGGATGTGTATATCCGTGAGAACCTGTTCCTGTAGTTGGATGTCCCCAATAATTCATAATCTGTGCCATAGCTACAGCAA
>CBFDCX010000205.1:0-3346 GCA_965603415.1 uncultured bacterium | reverse complement strand
CGGACTTGTGATAAGTACTCACGGTGCGCAAGGTGGATATTCCCTCGGAAGTGATATAAATGAAATCTCATTGAAAGATATCATGGAAGCAGTCGATGAAAGTTATATGAAATCATTCTGCGAGGGTGATCCTGAAAAAATGCAACATTGTATCGGTTTTCCCTGTGGTTTTTACGAACTCTGGGATGAGATAAAAAATCACCTGGAGGAATATTTCGACTCCATCAAACTCGATCAGATAATAGCTAAATTATAGGAGAAACTGTGAAGAAATATTATTTCGATAACTGTAAAACAAGTCAACCAGCTCCTGAAGTTATAAAAGCAATGATGCCATACTTCGGAGATAAATTCATCTTCCCGGCTAATTTCGTTTTGGGAGGAAGTACAGCGGCTGAGGAACTGGAAAGTTTTAAAAAAATAATTGCCGATTCAATTGGTGCAAATAAATCAGAAATTCACTTCACCAGCAGCGGCACAACAGCAAATAATATTGCTATTAAAGGATTTCTTTCTGAGAACGCCAAATATGGTACCCATATCATTGTTTCTGTGATCGACTATCCCGATCTTCTCACCAATGCAGCATTTTTTGAAAAAAGTGGTTTCGACGTTACCTACCTGGAAACTGATGAAGATGGTTTTATCAACCTGGAGCAATTGGAAAATGCTATTCGAAAAGATACGATAATGTTCATGATAACCTTTGTAAATCATACTGTTGGCTCGATCCAACCCATAAAAAAGATCAGGGAAATACTTGATACAGCCGATCATAAGATAGTGATGCATGTGGATGCCGGGCAGGCATACGGCAAACTTCCTATTAATGTAAATAAACTAGGAATCGACCTGATGAGCATCAGTGCTCATAAAATTCACGGTCCGCAGGGTGTAGGTGCGTTATACCAGCAAAAAGGTGTTGTAATCGGTCCTGTTATTCACGGTATCAACAGATTGGACAACCATCAGACAGGAGCGGTCAGTATGGCAAATATCGCTGGTTTTGCCAAAGCTGTGGAATTAACTTTTTCAGACTTTGAGAAAAATATTAATAACTTAAGAAAGCTTTCCAACTACCTGCTGGAAAAAATAGAAAAAACAATTCCCTATACATTACTGAACGGTCCTCGTGGTGAAGATAGAGCACCCCATAACATTAATGTATCATTCGATTATATCGAGGGTGAAGCTATTATGCTGATGATGGATATAGCCGGTATTTCAGTAGCCACAGGAAGTGCATGTGCTTCTCAAGGGCTTAAGGCCAATTATATCCTGATGGCAATGGGAAGAAATCATGAACAGTCTCATAGCTCCATGAAGTTTACTTTGAGCAGATATAATACAAAAGAAGAAATAAATTATGCAGTGGAAAAACTTGCTGAGATCGTGAAAGAATTGCGCTCTAGAAGTCCATTGTATAACAAGGAGTAGAAATGCAATATTCACAAAAAGTATTAGATCACTTCATGAAGCCACACAATGTTGGAAAGATCGAGAATCCTGATGCAAGTGCTACCGAAGGCAGTCCAGCTTGCGGTGACCAGGTTTCGATTTATTTAAAGGTTAATGCCAAAACACAAGTTATAGAAGATATTAAATTCCAGTCATACGGCTGTGCTTCCAATATTGTCACAGCTTCCATAATTACAGATATGGCGATGGGTAAAACCCTGGAAGAAGCCAAGAAAATAGGTTGGAAAGAAGCTGCTGATGCTCTGGGTGGATTACCACCTGTTAAAATGCATTGTTCTGTATTGGCAGTAGATACTCTTCGTAAATCTATTAAAGATTACGAAGTCAAACATAACCTGGCTAAAGCAGATAAATTCAATAAAGAAACTATTGTAGAAGAATTAAAGAAAGTCATCTATCCACAAGTTGGTGAAGATATCGTTACACTGAAGATGGTGAAATATGCTGGCTTTGAGAATGGTGTTGCTATCATAGATCTGGAAATCCCGAAATTCGATAAATTCCGCGAAAATATAGCTGAGGAGATCCGCGAGCATTTAGATCATTATAAAGAGATCAAAAAAGTAAAGATAACGATGTAGTTTTACCTTTCTAAAATTTATCTTTAAGAATTTCTTTGTAGGAAATTTCGGAAAGTTATTATCGTTATTCCCGAGAAATCGGGAATCCATTAAAATTAATAGTTCTCCAATCAACTAACTCGTTCCCAAAGACCTCTTTGGGAACATTTTTTTCTCATCCCACTCTATGCAAATCTAAAGAACATTTTATTACTCGTTCCAAGTGTTTCCTGGGAACGCTGTTGAATAGCTTATTTGCTTCTGGTCATAATAAATATAAAGAACGGACAACCGATAAAGGCTGTGATAACACCTACCGGTACTTCGATGCTGGCTATATGTTTTGCTGCCAGATCACACAAGATAAGTAGGAAAGCCCCAGCTAGAGCGGAAAATATCATTACAAAACGTTTATTGCCACCTGTTATCATGCGGATTATATGAGGAACCACTAAACCAATAAAGCCTATGATTCCTGCGTAAGCCACAGTGATACCGGTAAGCAGTGAACTGATGATGAATATCTTCCTGCGCAATTTTTTAACATCGATTCCCAGGCTGGTAGCTACCAGATCTCCCGTAGTAAGAATTGTTAGTTTACCAGAGAGCAGGAAAAGATAAACCATTAACAGCATTGAAATAACAAATACAACCAGGAAAAAAATCCATTCATCCCGACTGAAAATTCTCCCCAGGTTCCCCATCAGCACATTGATTATATTACCGATTTCCTGTTGGTTCAAGTACATAAGCAGCGAAATGAGAGCAGAAAAGAACATACCTACAATTATACCGGATAATAGCAGTTTTGTTTTATTGAAAAATCCACCGATATGTGCCAGGAACCAGACAAGAAACATTGTAAGAAAAGCCCCGATAAATCCAAAGATCGGCATTAAAACATGCATTCCAAGTATCACAGCCAGAATACTGCCAAAAGCTGCTCCAGAAGATATTCCCAGAATATATGGTTCAGCAAGGGGGTTATTCAACATTATCTGGAAAGAATGCCCCACTCCTGCCAGAACAAACCCGGTAAGAAATGCCAGCATTAAGCGCGGTAAGCGCACGGAATAGATTATGTTCGTAGATGGATTTCCCAGTTTTAGATAAATAACCAATAGAAAAATCAAAAGTAAAAAAAATAGAATCAGAAACCTGTTAATCCGTCTCATTGAACACCCTCTGTAGGATTTTAAGCCCTTTTACAACTCTGGGAGATGCACGCAAGATCAAATCGGGGTTGATATCTTTGCTGGTGGCCCGGCAGATATTATCGCCGACTTCGAGCAGGCACACCTCGGCTG
>CBFDCX010000204.1:0-3358 GCA_965603415.1 uncultured bacterium | reverse complement strand
TCATCTGCTTTTGCATTAGAAATTCTAAAAAAGCATACCATTATTTCAGATGATAAAGCCTTGATCATCAAAATAGCTCTTCTCAAAACTGAAATACTTCATGAAATGGACAATGTAGAAGAATCACGGGAAATGTTGGAAGAAGCGTTCAATGTAACTGATCAGATCAAGGATATCAATGTTCGGTCAAATTTTAAAGCTGAATGTAAAAAAGCCAAAGGTACATTTTACTATCATCAAGCTGATTGGAGTAAAGCCAGAACAGAATTTGAGGATGCAGAAAAACTTTATGAGAAAGTTAATAACCCGGAAGGACTGGCTGCAATTTATAATAATCTGGGCGTGTTGGCAGTGCAACAGGGAGATATAAAAGATGCAGAAACCCTTTATTTTAAAAGCCTGGAATATGAAAAACAATGTTATAATTTGAGTGGCATTTCGGTATGTTACATCAATCTGGGTAGTTTGTTTGAAGATAAAAACGATTATAAAAAATCCATTCAATATCTTAATAAAGCTTTAGATATCCAAAAACTTCTAAATGATAATTATAAAACTATTAGCATCTACATCAATATTGGTGTTTCCTATATGGATAACGGGTACTTTAAAAAAGCGGAAGAAGCCTTTACTAATTCCCTGGCAATTGCCTTAAAATTTAATATGCACAATCAAGTTGTTGCAGCAATAAATAATCTGGGTGCAGTGTTCTTCAAATCCGGTAATTTCCAGAAAGCCATTCACTATTACGAAGATGCAATTAAGAAATCGAAAGATTACAATTTCTCAGATGGACTTATTAAATCTTATAATAATATGGGAGAGTTATTTGAAACACGCGGTGAATATAATATTGCCTTTGATTATTATTCAAAAAGTAAGGAATTATTGCCCAATATATCAGATGAATTCATGAAAGCAGAACTGTACGGTAACCTGGGTAGCATTCTTACAGCACTACATAAATTTAAGGAAGCATATCCTTACCTGGTAGAGAGCTTTGATTTCTTTAAAAATATTGGCTCCGGGATTAAGATCATCGAAGGGGCAGAAAAACAGGCTTTCTATTTTATGCAAACCAGGAATTATGAAAGTGCAAATTATTATCTCGATTTTGCCTTGAAACTGGCAGAGGAAAGCGGCAATGAATTCCATGTTGGGAAATGCCATTTCTTGCGTTCTATTTTAGAGAAAAAAAATCCTGAACTGGCTCTTACTCTTCTTCAGAGCGCTATTGAAATATTTGTAAAAACCAAACATGATTTTGATCTGACTATGGCAAATTACGAATTTGCTTCCCTGCTATTGGACAAAAATGATTGGGAACAAGCCCTGGAAATTTTGTTGGAAAATAAAAAGATAATCGAGAAATTTGAAGCTATTAATTTCCTTGAAAAGAATGATATTCTGATCCAGAAAATTAATAAAAAATATGCTATCGAACTAAAAGAATCACGGGTGCAGGAAACTCTGCTCAATAAGTTCTATGAAATAACCCAGGAGTTGAATGATATTTCTGATTTCGATCTGCTGCTGGACACTGCTTTAGATCGTCTGGTTGACTTTGCTGATGCCGATGGGGGGATTTTTACTTTATATCACAATCAGCTTGTAAAAGATTCCTGGGAATATCTTATCTTGAAGAATTTCACTAATACCGATAAAGATTTCCAACTGATTATGGAAGTAGTACAGGGTACATTCAATAAAGGAACGGGACAAAATCACAAACAACCTCATTTCGCTCCCGAATACAACAATATCATATCTTTTCCTCTAGTGGTTCGAAATGACAAAAAAGGCGTTATCTGTCTTTTTACCAAGCATGGCTCACACTATTTCACCGAAAGAATGTATAATCTTGTAAACGCTCTTTGTAACCAGATTGTAGTTATTGTGGAAAACATCTCTTACGATAACTTACAAAAATCTCATGAGGTCATCCGAGAAGAATTGGCTGCAGCGAGTACTTTCACAAATATCATCGGTAAAAGCGAAAAGATCCAGGAGATCTTCCGCATGATCGATAAAATAAAAAATTCTCCTACTACAGTTCTAGTGGAAGGAGAGAGCGGAACAGGAAAAGAACTCATTGCCAGGGCAATACATTACAATAGTAACCGCCGCAATAAACAGTTCGTTGCCCAATATTGTGGTGCTCTGCCCGAAACATTACTGGAAAGCGAGCTTTTTGGACATGTAAAGGGTTCCTTTACCGGTGCCACTCACGATAAAAAAGGATTGTTTGAGGTTGCTGACAGCGGGACTTTCTTCCTCGATGAAATTGCTGATATCAGTCTTTCAACCCAGGCAAAACTACTCAGGTTCCTGCAGGAAGGTGAGTTAAAACGGGTCGGTTCTACGCAAACACAAAAGGTGGATGTGCGCGTGATATGTGCTACAAATGTTTCCCTTAGAGAAAAAGTGGAACAAGGAACATTCCGCCTTGATCTTTTCTACAGGCTGAATGTTATCAGAATCGTAATTCCTTCTTTAAGAGAAAGAAAATCTGATATCCCTTTACTGGCAGTACACTTCCTGGATAAATACTGCCAAAAGATGGAAAAGAAAGTGAACGGCATCACGGAAGAAGCTATGCGATACCTAATGAATTATGACTGGCCCGGTAACATACGTCAATTGGAGAATGAGTTGGAACGTGCTGTTACTCTGTCCGAAAATGATTCTTCGATTAAATCTTCTGATCTCTCTGAAGAGATTTTCAGATTTCAGGAGCAAACCGAATCCGTTGAGCTTTTGCAAGACAAATCCCTGAAAAATGCTGTAGAAAGCCTGGAAAAACAAATGATCCTGAAAGTTCTGAACGATAACGACTGGAACCAGACCAAGGCTGCTAAAGCTCTGGGATTGAGCCGCCAGGGATTGATCAAGAAGATGCAGAGATATAAATTTGAAAAATAAAAAATACAAAAGTAATATAGCAAAATATGATTTCTCTATTTGATTTTGTAGCGCTGGATATCGAAACTACCGGCTTCGATTTCGAGAAAAACGAGATCATTGAAATTGGTGCTGTAAGATATATTTCTGGCAAAATAAAAGATAAATTCTCAACCTTTATCAAACCACAAAAACCTGTGCCGCAATTTATTAAGCAGCTCACCAATATCACCGATGAACAGCTCAAAACCGGTGATACCATTTCCAATGCTTTATCTAAACTGCTGGAATTTCTGGGAACCGACCTGGTAGTGTGCCATAATACATCTTTCGATATCGGTTTTCTGAATACAAAATATGAAAAAATAAATTTCCCAAAACTTTCAAATCAGACGATCGACACACTTGATTTAAGCCGCATTTATTTACCATTTGTTGTAAATCATAAATTAGGAAC
>CBFDCX010000203.1:0-3389 GCA_965603415.1 uncultured bacterium | reverse complement strand
GTTTCTCATCTTCGGTCATGCGGCGGTTGGTTTTACCAAAATCGGCATGTTCACCTTTTTTTACAGTATCCCAGTTGATGAGTATTTTGCTGTATAATCTTTCTAAACATGGAAATATACCTACCACACCGATCGAACCGGTAATTGTAGCCGGCTGGGCAATGATCTCATCTGCCAGGGTTGCAATGTAATAACCACCGCTGGCTGCTACACCACTCATGGAAACAATAACAGGTTTTTTATCATCGCCGCTTTTACAGAGTTCCACTTCACGGGCAATTATATCGGAAGCAAGAGCAGATCCACCACCGCTATCCACACGGATTATAATACCCTTTATCCTTTTATCTTCACGTGCTTTTTTAATTAATTCTGCTGTAGTTTCCGAACCGATGGATTTTCCCGATACACCTTTACCTGAATGAATATTGCCAATTGCATAGATCAGGGCAATTTTGTCTTTCAGGTCTTTATGCCAGTCATAAGTAATGGCATTTTTTCTGTATTTATCCACTATTTTCTTAGCTGCATATTTCTCTTTGATTGCATCTTCCAGTTCATCTTCAAAGATTATTTCGTCCACCAAACCAAGATCTTTTGATTCTTCAGCTTTCCAATAGGGTCCGTTATCGATTATTTCATCTATAGATTTTGTAAGTTTATCACCTCTGCCCTGCACTATCATGTTAGTCATTTCTTCATAGATGCCTTCCAGCAGGTATTCGTATGTTTCACGCTCTGCTTCTGTCATATGTTCTTCGGAAAGGATATTTCCCGCTGTTTTGTAATCGTGACTGCGGAAGTTAACCACATCCACACCGAGTGTATCCAATAAATTTTTCACATAGGGAGCAGAAATCGAAAGCCCTTTCAGGTCGATCATTCCCAGCGGATTCAAGTATATTTCATCTGCTACCGAGGCAGCCAGAGTATAATTAGCACCGGTGATCATCTCATAGTAGAAGACAATGTATTTTCCGGATGTTTTAAAATCCAACAGGGCATTTTTGAGTTCTGTTATCTTAGCAAAACTGGCAGAAATATTGCCGGACTTAAAAACCAATCCTGTTACATTATCATCTTCTTTATATTCTTGAATATCTTTGATTATCTGAGAAAGGGTCTTTTCTTTTCCCATAAACACGGTGATCGGACCAAATTTGCTGCCCTGTCTTTTTTCCAGGATTTTTCCTTGCAGCTCATAATCCACAAAATATTTTTTCTCTCTACCAAGAAAAGAACGATAGGAATTCTCAGAAATATTTATATAGTATTTCCCATGTGTGAATTCTTTGTCTTTGTCAGCATCGATTAAACTTCCAATGCCAAGATTCTCAAATGTGATCCCAAAATTCGCATTGAAAGTTTCAGATTCCATATCATAAGCACCACCAAGTTGGATGCCATCCACCAGTTCTGTTTGAATTCCCACAACGGGTTTTTTCCAATCGGAATCTTCGTAATCGTAATTTGTGTCTGCACTCAATGTGATCCTGTTTAAAAAAGTTTCGTTAAACACTATAGGACGAACAGCAACACCAAGATCAAAATTCACATCATCTTTTTCAAAGACATTATTTATCACAGTTGCCAGTGAAAGAAAATTTGCAGGACGATACAAAAAGCTTTGCGATAAGTGTCCCTTCTTGAAATGTTTGTTTTTCCAATCCCAGGCAGTACCTGTATACAAATTTGGTGTAAGCATTGGTTTATTGCTCGAGATCGCTATCTTATGATAATTATTGTTTCCCATTTGATCCAGAACATAAGCAAATTCATCTGAGTTTATCATAATAGAATACCAATCCTCAAACAACCCGTCTTCATCGTAATTTCCCAGGAAAGTTATACCACCGGCATTTCCAACAGATAATGCGGCAGGATTGATCTTAGCTACTAAAAAATTATCTGTTGCTGCAATAGAAGTATAGGCCATCAAAGTGCCTGACAAACCAATTAGCATTAAAATTACAAATATCTTTTTCATTTTTGTAGCATTACGAAAGAGACTTTCGTAACGAGCGACATGTAAAAATATTTTTTTCATTTCTCCTCCTTTAAGTCACTTTATTTTTCTAATTCTCCCAGCGTAATACTGCCATTGGAAGTGGTAAGAGTAATTTTCTTTCCCCCTTTACCGATTTTTCCACGCAGGTAATTATCACTGAGCTTTACTGTGGTTAGATTAATGTCGTTCACTTTGATGCTGGCATTGGAAGTTCTGGCTTCTACATCTGCTTTTATTTTTTTATCCAGGTGCAATTTAATAGATGCGTTGGATGTATATAAGTTTAGATCATCTTCCAAGTCTGCCATTTCCACCTTGATGCTGCCATTGGATGTGTGTGCATTTGTTAATCCTGGAGATCCGGTAACACGGATGGAACCGTTACTTGTACTCAGGTTTACTTTGCCATCGATATTATTTATTGTAAGTCTGCCATTTGAACTTTCGGCATCTACACTCCCAATAAAGTTACACACTTCGATCGAACCATTCGTTGTTCTTGCATTCAAGTTTCCCCTGCAATTCTCGATATCGACCTTCCCATTAGTTGTTTCGATATTATTCAGCATTACCGTATCAGGAACTTTAATGGTGTAATTAACCGTTACTCGTACATTTTTTTCCAGAAGTTTAGTAGTTACTGTGCAACCATCTTTGGCAAGAATCTCGATCTGTAATTTATCGAATTCATCCTCTTCTTTCCTTGTTTTGAGAACAGTACTGATATCTATATAATTTTCATTCCACTCTTCAATACGGATAAAGCCATTGGTGTTATCGATGTTCAAATTACTGCCCTTTTTAGGTTGGAAAGTATCATGAAACTCACGGGTAATGACAGGACCATCATCCTCATCATTATCACCAAAATCAACATTAATACCGATATTTTCACTATGATCTTCATTAATTATATATTTCATTAATCGTCCGGGATCTTTACTTACAACTGAAATGGAACTTTTTGCAATGAACTTTACAAATCCTCCCAGAAGCTGACCCCAGAATCCGGTGAGATGTTTATCTTCATCTTCAGTTTCCACAATTATTCCGCGTGAGCTGATCTCCACGATTTCATCATCATCTGTAACGAAAACGCCTTCCGGACCGATCTCCACGATCTGAGAACCGTCATCTTCGATAACGGTCATGGATCCGTCTTTGAACTCGATAACCTCTCCATCATCTGTTTCAATTGTTACAACCTGAGCATTGAAGTTCACAACTGCATCTTCAGTTTTGTAAATATAGTTTTTTGTTTCCGGAAGCCGCAGCGATATTTTTACAAAATCATCGGATGATATACGGATCACATTTTTTTCTTTTGTAACCTTCACATCATCCGATTTGGAAAAATCCACTTCTACATCATTTTGACCAT
>CBFDCX010000202.1:0-3413 GCA_965603415.1 uncultured bacterium | reverse complement strand
TGAATGAGCGGTGCATCATCTTTAAGAGCTTCCATTTGATCAAAGATGGCAGGTAATGGCTCATATTTTATCTTTACAAGTTTTGCTGCTCTTTTGGCAGTTTTAATATCTCTTGCTACAACAGCTGCAATTTGCTGTCCCACATAATGAACAGTATCCATAGCGAAAATGAAACGATCTTTCATATATAAACCAAATTTAAATGGGAAATCTTTCCCTGTGAAAACACCAACTACACCGGGAAATTTTTCTGCTTCGGTCGTATCTATACTTATTATTTTAGCATGAGCTTCTGTACTTTCTACAATTGCTGCAAAATGAAGATTGGGTCCAAATTCAAGATCATCTGTATAACAGGTAACTCCGGATATTTTTTCTTTACCGTCAATTCGAACTGATGGTTTTCCAACATATTTTAGATCATTCATGGCTTACCTCCTCAGATGCTTCCTTCACTGATTCTAGAATTGGCAGGTAACCGGTGCACCGACATAAATTACCAGAAAGAGCTTCTTTGATCTCCTCTAAATTCGGGTGAGGATTTTTATCTAATAACTCGGTTGTTGATATTATCATGCCCGGTGCGCAAAATCCGCATTGGAAAGCATTTTTATCGAGCATTGTGTTTTGAACTTTAGTAAGACCATCTTTGGAGATTCCCTCAACAGTACCGATTTCCTGCCCATCTGTTTCGATTGCCAGAACCAAACAGCTACGAACACTTCTGCCATTCAACAGAACTGCACATGCTCCGCAATCTCCCCTGTCACAGCCACATTTTGGGCTTTTCACACCAAGTTTTTCGCGTAGAACATCCAACAATATTTCTTCCGGTTCCACATAAACACTTCGCAATTCACCATTTAATTTTAGTGTTATCTTCTTCATGATCTACCACCTTTTAAGATCGCAACAGATTTTTGCAAACCGCGCTTGAACATGATCTTCATCATGTGAATTCTGTATTCTTTGGAAGAGCGGATATCAGTAATGGGAGAGATCTCATTTGGAATAAGTTCTGCTGCTTCTTCCAGTAACTTATCAGAAATTTCTTTCCCTCTCAAGAATTCTTCCAATTTTTCCATTCGTTTTGGAACGGGACCAACAGCGCAATAGGCAAATCGGTAATTCTTTGTTTCATCAACGAAAATACCAATTCCTGCCTGAGCGAGATCCTCACCTTTATAACGTCCCAATTTTTCATAAACTCCAGCATGGGTCACAATTGGAATGTTGATTCCCAATACGAGTTCTTCCGGATTTAGAATTGTTTGTTTAGGACCCGTAAACCAGTCATTAATGGAAACCGTTCTTTTTGCTGTTGTGCTCTGAACTAATATTTCTGCATCATACACGAGCAGTGCCGGAGCAGAATCCAGGCTGGGAACGGCTGAACAGATATTACCAACTACTGTTGCCCGATTTCTTATTCCAACAGAAGCAACTTTTTCACTTGCTTGCCAAAGAATTGGCAATTTTTCTTTGAGCTGTTGTGATTCAATAATTTCGGTGAATGTAATTCCGGAACCAATAAAAACGTTATCTTCAGATATTTCAATTTTATTAAGTTCGGTTATCCCTTTTATGTTGATTACATTATCTGTTTTAACAAGCTCTTCCTTTAAATGAACTATCAGATCTGTTCCACCTGCCAGGATCTTTGCTTTTCCTTTAAATTCTGAAAGCAGAAGCAAAGTTTCATTTATATTCTTTGGCTTATGATATTCAAAGTCGTTTATAATAGCCATAATAACTCCTTTTATACTTTAATGACAATCTTCAAAATGAAAAGACCTTTGCAGAAAATTTTGCAGAGTTCTAATTTCATTTCATAAGTGCATTAACGTATTTGATTTCAAATTGAAAACCCCTCTCAATCTCCCCTTACAAAGGAGAGCAAAACGGAATTCGATAATCAAATACATATTTCATGATTAACTTACACTAAAAAATCAAGTTTCCATTGCGATTATACGGCACATGGAAGATTCTAGTTCGATACCACGTAGTGGAAATAATCCTATCCAAACACGTTTGTTATTAACTTTGTTAATTTCTCCACCCAAGTTTTCTGCATGAACCAATCCTTTTGGGAAGAGATTAAGATGCATTACCTGATAAAACTCTTCTAATGGAAACATCTCATCCCAGGTTTTTCCATAATCTGCAATCAACTTCTTCTCTGCTTCATTAAATGGTTTTGGGTGCCAGTCACGAATAATGGTATTCATAGGATGATCTGCACTGCCGCAATCTACACCGATCCATTTGATCTCCATTTCTAATGCCCATTCATGAAATTCAGGGCTTGGTCCGGGATGCTTAACAAAGTAACGTACTTCATCAGATGCAGGTTGATCCCAGCCATATTTGTGGTAGCCGGTATTAATAATGAGAATATCACCTTTTTTTATTTCTACTTTGCTCGTTAGCATTTCGGGAGTGTAGAGTGAATAGTCTGAGACTTCATCAGAGATATCCACAACAACACCTTGTCCGATCCAATCTTTCATAGGTACTTCACCAATCGTTTTTCCGCTTGCAAAAAAGTGGATCTGACCATCGATATGAGTTCCAACATGATTACTGGTTTTTATGATCTGTCCATTTGCACCCTGACCCATATGAGCACCAGCTAATCTCTTGAAATATTGGATCTGCAGCGGCATATAACTTGGCCATGGTGGTGTGTGAATACTTAACCTCTGCGTTAAATCGTAAACTTTTACACTGTCCATAAACTCTAAAAATTCTTGTGGTTTCATAATTTTCTCCTTTTATTTTTTTAATTGTTCTGCCAAACCGGTTGCGGCTTCTATAAACGGTTCCATCGGTGCACTTAAAACGCCTGCTCCAACCTGTCCGATACCCGGATCTTTATGAGCAACTCCAGTATCGATAAATGGCAAAATTCCTTTTTCTACAACTTTTGTTATATCAATTCCTGTTGGTGTTCCGCGGAAATTCAAATAAGGAATTTGATAAATATTGTTTTCTCCAAAGGCTATCTCATACATTGTCATTGTGTAATTTACTGCATCGCTTGCTGAACCACCTACAAATTGTACGATTGCAGGAGATGCTGCAATGGCAAATCCTCCCAATCCTACTGTTTCAGTTATTGAGCTGTCTCCAATATCGGGGTTGGCATCGTCTTTTGTAA
Source organism: uncultured bacterium (assembly GCA_965603415.1). Lineage (GTDB taxonomy): Bacteria > Cloacimonadota > Cloacimonadia > Cloacimonadales > TCS61 > JACNIV01. The sequence goes on along the minus strand of CBFDCX010000202.1, from coordinate 250 downwards.
ACCCGGGAAAATAAAGAGCATCAGGCACAAGTGCTGTTCCTACAAACCATGAATTTTCTGTCCCTGCTAACTGCAAACCGAAATCAGTTCCATTTCTGGTCATTGCAACTACGATACTGCTATTTTCAATATTTCTGGCAGCGTCCAATGTTACTTTGGCAGCCGGCATTGATAGATTCAGGAAGAAGTGATCATTGCCATTTATGAAATCAAGAACTTTAGCAGTTACATCCTTCTTATCACAAGTTTG
>CBFDCX010000201.1:0-3416 GCA_965603415.1 uncultured bacterium | reverse complement strand
CAGAGATGACAAAAATCAAAGTGTATCCAGCGGTGTTTATTTCTACAAAATGAAAGTAGATGGAAAATTGAGCGACACCAAAAAAATGATACTTATGAAGTAAATTTACTTTCAAATAATCTAACGCCCGGTAGCTACCCGGGCGTTTTTGTTATATAAACTTGTCTTTGGGGTATTCTACCTCTTCTATATATAATCCCTGGGGTGGGGCGGTCTCTATCAATTTATTATTTTGATCCCTTGCATCTATCAAATCCCTAATGATCTCTGGTTTCATTTCAAAGTGCGAAATATTTATTATAGTTCCCACAATTCTGCGAACCATATTATGCAGGAACCTGTTTGCTGAAATTGTAAAAATATATTCATTACCGGTATCTTTAAAATTAAGCTGAGTTATTTCACAAAAACAATTATTCAAATCAGGGTTGTGTCTAGAGAAAGAGGTAAAATCATGTTTTCCCAGGAAGAACGGCAGGCAATTCCGGATAATTTTTTTCCTGATATTTTTTTTTGGCAGGAAGCTTTTATAATATCTGTTAAAAGGCGTTCTCTGCTTCGTGAGCAAGTATCTGTATGTTCTGCTAATAGCGTCGTATCGAGCATTGAAATCCTCGATCACTGTAAATACTTTTTGTATTGAAACATCTGCTGGTAATTTTGCCTGGAGAGCAAACTTTATCTGCTTGGCAGTCATATCCTGGTCAAAATCGAAGTGAGCATACTGTCGCAGAGCATGTACACCGGCATCGGTTCGCCCGGCACAGGTGATTTTAACACTCTTTTTAGCGATCTCTGATAAGGCATTTTCGATTACCTGTTGTACGGTTCGGTCTTCTTTTTGAGACTGCCAGCCGCTAAAAGCGTTTCCATCATAAGATATTCGTAAAAGATATCTTTTCATTAACTCCTCATTATTTTTACAATAAATACAATAGAATATATCAACAGAAGCAGTAGCAAATAAAGGTTTGGTAATATGACAAATCTACTTCTTATACTTGAATTTTCCAATTTCTTCAAAGTTTCCATCTCCACATGTTTTATTTCATCCATGCTTTGAGATATTGCCCGGTGTATTACATTAAATATGTTTTTATGTTTTTTTTTAATAGTTTCAAATTGCTCAATAAGAATTGGAATAAAACAGATCGTAGCAATCAGGAAAAAGCGAAATTTGTCCAAATATTTATTTTTACTTAATGTTGCTGAATCTGTTAGGAATGCTTCTATTGAAGTAGTAGAAACCAGGTAGACCGAAAGAAGAAGGATATATGTTATTTTTACAGCCACATAACTGTGCTGATTAAATGGAATGTTAAATATTATGCCGAAAATAAAGAAGGAAATATAAAATGGCAGCAATATCAGAATAGTTTTTAGCCAACGAAAATAAATATGAGGAGAAATAATAACATAAAGAAGAGTGAAAATGAAGATCATGAGCAAAGTATAAAAATCAACCGAAGCAGAGATCACTATCCCGATGAGAATAATGAATGTTTTTAAAAAAGTATTTTGCTGTTCAAAAAAAGATTTTTTTACTGTAATTCCCATTTATTATGGTTTAACGGGTTTACTTTTCTCTTCAGTATTTTCACTTTTTTGTGGTTCTTCAGATTTTTCTAATTCTTTCTGTTCTTCTTGTTCTTTCAGGGCATCTTCCTGTTCTTTTTCCTTTTCAATTTGTAATTTCAAAGCAGGAAGCTGATTCATTTTAATAAAAAAAGTGCCATCGTAGAATTTATAGATCGAACTTTTAAAGTCATTGTCTTCGATAGTAAGTAAAGAATCCAAAAATGGTCTTGCAGACAAACTATCTGCTAAAAGAAAATACTGAATGTAACCCAGACTGTACATTGCTTTTTTTGAAAATTCATGTTCGCCATCTTGAGCTATTGGAAGCAGAAGTTCCACACTTTGGGAAGGATCATTTTCAAAGTGCTCAATAGCACACTGATAATCTTCCAGTTCTTTGATATGGAGTGGTGTAATTAATTCTACTTCCTTACCTTCCAATAGTGAACTTGCAGCAAAAGTATATTTATTGCCGGGATAATTTTGCTGCAAGTCGGTAAAGATATTTTGAACTTCAGTGGAATCATTTAACATGGTTTTGAATATCCAGAGTTTAACGAACTTTGCATAAGGAATGAATTCGCTGTCATATTGTTCCAGGTTCCCAATTTGGTTTTCGATTTTCATGTTCACAGTATTATATTCTGATTGCAGTTGGACCAATGTAACAACCGATTCCTGTTTTTCTTCTGTGGTCTTTACGGTATCCAGTTGTGTCTCAATTTCTTCTATCTGCAAAGAATCACTGAGGATTTTCAGGGTATCGATACTTAGCTCCAGTTGCAAAGAATCACTGATTGTTTTCAGGGAATCGATGCGAAATTCCAAAATTATTACAGCAGCTTCCAGAGAATCAAGTTGCTTTACCAGGTCTGCCTTTTGAGTAATAACAATATCATAGACCATAAGAGCAGAATCCGGCATATTAAGCGTTTCGATGTAAAACTCAGCAAGTTTAAACTGTTGGTTCACCAATTGCTCTGCATCGATATTTGCACTGGGATTGTGAAACTGAATGATCTGGCTGGCAACTGCACTTTTGGTAAGTGCTTGCTCTATTAATTCCGATTTATTGTATTCGGTTTTTACCTTGTTATAGTTATCAATGGCTCCCTGGTAATCGAGCAGAATGTTGAAATAAATTTCTCCCAGATAAAAAAAAGCATCCGCAGCTAACTTTGAATGTTTATTATCTTCAGTAACCGCTTGCAGAATAGCTATGGCTTCATCGGTATTTCCCAGTCCAGCCAAACCCCGGGCTTTTATTATTCTTATCTTAGCTATCTCACTTTCTCGGTATTCTTTTTTCAGAAGGTAATTAGCATAATCCACAGAATTCTGAAAATCTTCCATGAACAGGAAGTTCAAAGCCATGTAGTATCTGGCATCATACTTAACGTTTCTTGAAACTTTTGATTTCAACAGCGAAACGAAAATATCATTGGAATTCTCGTAGTTTCCAGCATCATGTTGTGATTTTCCTTTCAGGAAAAAGGCAGTTTCATATTCTTTTGATTTGGGATATTTTTCTATTAACTTCTGCAGGTAGAAATCTGTTTGTACGTAATCTTCTTCTTCCAGATGATAATTTGCCAGAAGCTGTAATGCCTGTGGATGATATTCTTTATATTCATCGAGTAATAGGAAATCATGGAGTAATTGATATGCTTCTTCTTTCTGCCTGAAATCATATTTTGACCTGGCAATGTAGATCATGGCTTCCGACACGAATTCACTTTCCGGATAAAATTCGATAAGTTCCTCAAAGTTCTTTATTGCCTGGGTGTAATTTCTTCCAATATAATAAAGACACTTTGCCATCATGAATAAAGCGTTAT
>CBFDCX010000200.1:0-3444 GCA_965603415.1 uncultured bacterium | reverse complement strand
TTCAGAAAACTCGTTCACGACTTCTATATATCTTTTTCCTTCTGAAGCAGAGATCCACGAAAGTTGAATTCTTTCAGGATCGATATTCAAAGTTTGCATTACTTTTTTTAATAAAGCGAACCTTCGCCTTGCATAATAATTACCAACCTGGTAATGACAATCTCCGGGATGTCAGCCTGCAACCAGAATTCCGTCTGCTCCGCTGAAATATGTATTTAATAATAAATTATGGTCAATTCTACTGGAACACATAACACGCACAACATTAAGAGAAGAATCAATTTCTTTGCGGGAAGCTCCTGCCTGATCTGCCGCTGCGTAAGTGCACCAATTACACAAAAAACCAACAATTTGTGGTTTAAAATTTTCTTTTTCCATCTATCCTCGTTACAGTTAATTTAAAAAAGAAAGAAAGGAGTGCATAAAATTATGCACTCCTTTAAAGTGTCAAAACTGGATTTGCGCGGAATGTGCTCCCGAACCGTCATCCATACAGAAAAGCAATGTTTTACCTGTTCTATCGCACCAGGCTTTGATATCTACCGGGAATGATGGACAATCTGCTTTAACTTCCAGAATATCCCCAGCTTCCAAGGTAGGCACTAATGCAACAACTTTAAGAATGGGTTGCGGGCATTTAAGTCCTAAGCAATCTAATTCTTTTACAGCCATAATTTCCTCCTATTTTATTTTAGAATGATAATGTTAATTGAGCACCCTGAGCTTCGGCAACAAACGTGGTAGCTCCCACTATTTCACAACCTTCGATCAGATCTTCTTCTTTTAAACCATGAACATCAAATCCCAGTTCACAAACTAGAACGCGTCCACCAAGTGCCTGATAGCCTTCAAATAACTCTTCAAGATCAGGTAAATTCGGTGCAGCTTTATTAAGTTCTGCGATCTTTCCATCCACAAAAACCGGTAATCCACTTGGCAGAACAAAGATAAAGACTTCATCTCCACAAGCTAATGCAGATACTGCGATCGTCATAGTTGGATAAATGTTTTTTGTTTCAGAACCGTTTAGTGTAATTGCAACTTTTCCCATGATTTTTCCTCCTTAATATGTGACCTTTCATTAAATATTCTGCTCAGGTGTCAAGTAAAAAAGTTTATTATGTATTCTCTATAAAACTTATTTTATATTAATATAATTTTATAGTAATTTATTAGCTCTTTCATTAATTTCACTTGACTTTTAGGCTTTCCAAAAAGGAAAGATGCAACTTGATAAATATGGAAAAAATTGATGTTTAAATTAAAAATAAACGGTATTGTTCAAGGTGTGGGATTCAGACCTTTTGTATATAAAACTGCCATAAAACTGGGTCTGAAAGGATATGTTCTGAACTCAACATGCGGGGTTGAAATTGAAGCCTGTGGTGCAGAAAAGAATCTGGAATTATTCGTCGAGAGAATAAAGAACGAACATCCACCCGCTGCAAAAATAAAGGAATTCTATTTAGAAAAAAAAGAAGATATTCCTTACACAGAATTCACTATCCGACAAAGCCAGAATAGAAAAGGCTCCACACAGATATCCCCCGACCTTGCCGTTTGTGAAGATTGTACTAAAGAATTATTTGATGAGTCCGATCCACGTTTTAACTATGCTTTCATAAATTGCACAAACTGCGGTCCACGGTATTCGATAATTGAAAATACACCTTACGACCGTCCGGTCACTTCGATGAAAGATTTTAAAATGTGTGATTATTGTAATAGTGAATATACCGATCCGCTGAATAGAAGATTTCATGCTCAACCGATCGCCTGTCCTACCTGCGGTCCTCAATTGAAATTTCTGGATAAGAACTTTGAGGATGTGGAAGGTGACTCTATTTCAAACACAATTAAGTTTCTTAAAGAAGGAAAAATTATCGGAATAAAAGGCATCGGTGGATTTCATATTACCTGCGATGCTACGAAATTTGAAACGGTTGAAGAGCTACGGAAAAGAAAAGATCGTCCACACAAGCCGTTTGCTGTGATGTGTTACCCTGAAAAAATATCTGATGTTGTAGAAATAAATGAAGAGCAATACGAACTGCTGAGATCTCCTGCAGCACCGATTGTTATTCTGCCAAAAATCCGCTCGTTCCTAAACTCCATTTGGGAACGCAATAACCAAAGAAACTCTGTTTCAGGAAACGCAGGAGCGTTAGAAGAAGAATGTTCCCACGCTGAAGCATGGGAACGAGAAGAAGACGCTGGAGCATTGGAGCGAGTAGCCTCAAATGTTGCTCCTCAAAATCCGAACCTGGGAGTCTTCTTGCCCTACGCTCCTATCCATCATCAAATCCTGAACAATGAACTTCCCTACTTGATAATGACGTCCGGTAACTTCCACGATGAGCCCATCGCTGCTGAAGAAAAAGAACTGAGCGGACTTTGTGATTTCTTCCTGACCCATGATCGTCCCATCCTGAACCGTAGTGACGATTCGGTGATACGCGCTTCCAAACCGCAAAATGTGATGATGCGAAGATCACGCGGATATGTTCCGTCTCCCATAAAACTTCCTTTTAAAACTGTTCAAACTCTTGGTGCCGGGGCAGAGCTGAAAATTACTTTCGCGCTCAGCAAGCACGATTCCTTTTTTCTTTCTCCTTACATTGGAAATTCCAATAGCAAGCAAACGTTAGATTTTTACACAGATACGCTGGAAAAATATAAGAAATGGTTCGAGCTTGAACCGGAACTGGTCGTCTGTGATCTGCACCCTGATTACATGACCACCTGGTTTGCAGAAAGTACCGGTCTGCCCTTGAAGAAAGTCCAGCATCATCATGCTCATATTGCCGCAGTAATGGCAGAATATCGTTTGGATGAACCAGTTATCGGTATCGCTTACGACGGTACCGGTTACGGCACAGACGGAGCTATCTGGGGTGGTGAAATATTCCTGGTAGATTACGCAAAATTTGAACGTTTATTTCACTTGAACTATATGCCGCTTCCCGGTGGAGATGCAGCGATCAAGCATCCTATCAGGATAGCTTATGCTTATTTATTGGCATCCGGAATTGATCCGGATTTTCTAAAAAATATCTCCGATATCGAGAAGAGAATAATTTCAAAACAGATAGAAAATAAATTCAATGTTTTCCGCACTTCCAGTATGGGTAGATTATTTGATTGTGTTGCTGCAATGCTTGGTCTTTTTCCTGAGATAACTTATGAAGCTCAGTCTGCAATGGCACTGGAATTTCTAAGTGGAGAAAAAAGCATTTCAGGTAAAGACGCTTATCCCTATAATCTGGAAAAGGATAAAATTGATATTATCCCTTTGATCCGGGCTGTTGCGAACGATGTTCAAAGAAATGAATCTCACCATAGAATTGCCGGGAAATTTCATAGTACGGTTATTAATTTTACATTGGAAGCAGTTAAAAAAGCACATAGAAAAACAGGGTTAAATAAGGTAGTTCTTTCAGGTGG
>CBFDCX010000199.1:0-3477 GCA_965603415.1 uncultured bacterium | reverse complement strand
ATTGGGATAGTTACCTTTTAGAGCTGTAGTTATGTTAACAATATTATCAGTACCAGTTCCGGTATAAGTAAATGGGAATTCTACAATATCAGATTCTCCTTCATCATATATAGCAGAAACACCTGCTATGTAATCCACACCATTTACCAGATCGAAAAACTGATATTCAAATACATCGATACCAACATTAGCAAGAACAGTTCCCATATCATCAAGGTAGACGTTGTAACCCAGAAGGTCTCGAGAATTTACAATATGTGTATTTGGAACATGCACATAATTCACAGCTCTTTCTATACAAGTTTCTTTTTTTGCAATCACAGGTGTCACTGGTGTCATATCTGTTGGCAGACCTACATAAACATTATCTATAGAGATCGCACTTCCATCGGCCAAGTTGTCAGCAACATTTTCTCTGAATCCAATGTATACATCTGTTCCTGCAGTAACGAAATCTGTAAGGTTGTAGGAATAAGCTACCCAATCATCAGGACTTCCAACTGGGAAATCAATGATATCAACTACAGTATCAAATGCAGCAGGATCATTTTGAACAGTTGTAGAGATCAGGATCTCTACATGATCAGCATAGTTATCAAAATAGTAAATCATGTAGAAATCAAGCACATTATCAGCTTGAATGTTGATCTGAGGAGTAACTAACCATTGATCGTTGCTAGTTGCACCACCAGTTGTATAGGTACAGAAAGCTTGCCAAGAACCTCCATCTGGGCAGGCAGTTGCTTCACCGCCAGTCCATCCAGGAATAGGTGTAGTTCCAACTTCAAGAGGTTCCCAACCTGTTCCACCATCAGGATTAAGTTTAAGCCACCCATCTGGTGGGTAAGTTCCTTCAAAGTCTTCAAAGAATTCGGTTGGACCTGCAGGTTCTTCCCAGGTGAGGAGAGCATAATCATCGATACATTCAACATTCACGTTTACAGGTGGATCCTGTGCATACAAGAAACCAGCAAGTACAAATACAGCTATTAGAAATAATACTAATTTTTTCATTTTATTTCTCCTTAATTTTAAATTCATTTTTATCATAATTTTAGCTTCGATAGAAAACATCATAATCATTCATAACTTTACTTGCGATGTTAATAATTCATTTTTTAATTTTGAAATTAACAACCTAATTTTCATAATTTATACTCTTATTTACACAAAAATTTTTAAATCCTGAAACTCAAGTGATTTTAATAATTTGCTGTTTTTTTTTGTCAAACCCTTTCTCAATATTATTTTTTGGATAGTTGTGATGCTGGTGTAAGTATTCAAGAATTCCCGAACTGATCGGCAATGACAGGGAAATAAGAGGATATATTTTTTAATCTTGTGTTAAGTTGACTATGAAAAAACTTAAATCAAGATAATCCGGCAGCTGCCAGGTAACTTAACTCAAGATTTTTTTAGTTTGATAATCCCGAAAATCTTGATCTAAATAAAAAAATGCCCCGGAATTCCAGGGCATTATGCTCTTTATCAAATAACTGATTATTTCAAAAGAAATGGAAAGTTACCCAACCACTTTTTAGTGGTCAGGTAAATTCCCTTATTTCATAAGGTTCATTTTCTTGGTTGCAGTATTAATGAAATAGTTGTCTCGACAAGTCGAGACCAAGCTGAAAGAAACCTATTTCATTAATGTCATCTTCTTCGTTGATCCAGCCAGAAAATGTTGTCCCGATTACATCGGAACTAAATTACAAAAAAACGCCCCGGAAATACCGGGGCGTAATATTCTATAAGAAGTACAATTTTACTTCATTAGAATCATTTTCTTGGTTGCAGTATATTTTTCAGCTTTCATTTTGTAGAAGTAAACACCACTGGAAACAGATTTTCCGGAATTATCCTTACCATTCCAGGTAACTACGTGATAAGCTGCATCCAGATGCTCGTTTATTAATGTTTTCACGAGCTGTCCTTTCATATTGTAAACATCGATCATAACGTGACCAGCTTCCTTAAGTGAGAATGCGATGTTGGTTTCAGGATTGAATGGGTTCGGATAGTTGTTTAGCAGTTCTGTCTTAGCTGTAATAATATCATCAGCTCCTACAATTGCTTCAAGTGTAAAATCTACTCCTGAAGTGATGAGTCCTTCCTCTACAACTACACCAGTTGCAATATCAGGCTCATAACCGTAAAGAGTAGCAGTTACGTCAAAGGTGCCCGGTAAAATTGTAATTTCATAAAAGCCAGTATTATCAGGGTTAACATTCACATAAGCTGCAGTTACTTCAACATCTTCCACATTGCCTGTTCCACCTTCCAGAGTCACAGTACCCGTAATATATCCGGGATCACCAGGATTATAAGGACCTATGAGCATAACATCATCTACCCACCAGTTATTGATATTATATGAATCACCATCAAATACCCAGGCAATTTGGAAGGTTGATGAACCTACATCGGGAGTTGTAACACTTTCAGTAACTGTTGTAGCAGGAGTAGTTACAGAAGGAATAGTCATTACATTATTCCAGGTAGTTCCGTCACTGGTTGTTTGAACGTATAATGCATAAGCACCATTATAATCACTTATTGAGTGTTTAAATTCCAAAGCCAATTCTGTTGCACCGGAAGTATCCAGAACCGGTGAAATTAATCTTTGTGTTGCTACAGTTGAAGGGTAATAATAGAATTCAGCTTCTGGAGCAGTTCCACCTGCATTATTTCCTACTCCCTGTGCCCAGTTGAACATACCGGAAGTTGAGGATATTGTCCAGCCTGCTGGTAACCATGTGCTGAAATCTTCCATTATTAGAGTACCACCTGCATTAAGAAGGGCAGTATTCGATGTTGCAGTTCCACCATCACCTATAGCATTGTATGCTGTAACATCATAGTAATAACTATTTGCACCAGGAATCGTTGTGTCCCAATATTCTGTAACTATACCTGCAACCTCAAATACAACTCCATCATTTCTTTCGATGTGATACCCTAAGATGGGTTCGTTAAAAGCACCACCATTTAGACCGGTTGTAGGATTTATCCAGGTAAGGTGACCATGACCATATTCTCCAACCAGAAGCAGGTCTTCAACAACATTAGGAACATCTTCACCAACCCATACAGTTGCATAGGCGGGAAGACCTTCGCCTGCTGAATTGTAGCCAACTACGCTATAATCATACAGTCCTGATTCTGTAGGAACATCTGTATAGTTTCCTATTCCACCAATGACGGGATTTGTATCAGTATAAATAAGATCCTCACCTCGATAAACTCTCATTTCCAGAAGTTCTGTGAGAGGGTCGCCGTTTACTTGTTCTGTTGGGCACGCCCAGACGATCTGTGCTTCCAAAGCACCACCTGCATCCGGGGTTACAACCAAATCACTCGGAGCGGCAGGTGCACCAGGGTCTGCAAGACTACCCGGGAATCCAAATGCACCGGTTTCACCAGGTAACGCTCCAACATATGTGGTCATTCCTGTAACTCTATCAAGAGTCCGAAGTT
>CBFDCX010000198.1:0-3496 GCA_965603415.1 uncultured bacterium | reverse complement strand
TGAAAGGAGAAGGAATATGGGATAATTGCTATTTCATAATTATTGGAGATAGCGGCGAAGCATTTTATGAACATGGTTTTGCTAATCATTCAGGTACAATGTACGATGAAATTATTCGAACTTTTACACTGATAAAACCCCCCAAAGGTATTGAAACTGCTGTCATCGAAAAACCGATCAGCCATATTGATCTGTTTCCCACGCTGCTCGATCTGATGAAATTACAAATTCCCGATTCTTTTCAGGGGTATTCTGTATTTGCCGATATCGAATCACGTCATATTTTTGTTCATAATAACTCGTTTGTATGGCAGGACGGAGTCGTGGAATGGCCCTGGAAATTACTGAAAACATATCATCCCTTTAATGAAAGGATAATGTTTAATTTGGAAAATGATCCGGAAGAGATTAATGAAGTTAGTTCAGTATATAAGGATAAAGCAGATGAACTGGAGAGCATAATTGATTTCTGGCATAGCGCTCAATTGGAATATTATCAGAAACCTGAGTACTATATAAAATATAATCCGCCCAAGATTCCTTGAGACTTAAAAATAAACTATGGTTAAAGAAGCAAAAACAGCAATAATCATCGGAGCAGGACCTGCCGGTCTTACAGCGGCTTTTGAGTTGTTGCAAAAAACTGATATCAAACCAATAATCTTTGAAACAACAAACGACATCGGTGGAATTTCAAAAACAATTAATTATAAAGGTAACAGGATCGATCTTGGCGGACACAGGTTCTTTTCTAAATCAGAAAGAGTAATGAAATGGTGGCAGAATATTCTTCCGCTTCAAGGAGCTCCATCCAAAGACGATTTGGTACTCCATAGGAATATTCCTCTTTCAAAAGATAACAATGCACCTGATCCACAAAAGCAGGATGAGGTTATGCTGATTCGAAGCAGACTCTCCAGGATATTTTTCCTCAGGGAATTCTTTGATTATCCGATCTCACTGAACTTGAAAATTCTTCAAAATTTGGGAATACTAAGAATTATCAAGATCGGGTGGAGCTATCTGACAATCCGTCTTTTTCCCATCAGGAAAGAAAAAAATTTGGAAGATTTCTTTATTAACAGGTTTGGAAAAGAACTTTATCTTACTTTCTTCAAAGATTATACGGAAAAAGTGTGGGGAGTTCCCTGCAGTAGGATAAAACCGGAGTGGGGAGCACAACGCATAAAAGGGCTTTCCATTACAAAAGCAATAATTCATGCATTAAAAAACATCTTTTCAAAAGATGCATCCATTGATCAGAAGAAAACCGAAACCAGTTTGATAGAACAATTTCTTTATCCCAAACATGGTCCAGGTCAACTCTGGGAAAAAGTTGCCGAATTAATTTCTGAAAAAGGGGGAGAAGTAAAACTGAATCAGAAAATCATTGGGATCGAGATTAATGAAAACAGAATAACCGGCGTAACCATCCGTAACGAAAAAACCGGATGTGAATTCGAGATGAAAGGCAACTACTTTTTCTCATGCATGCCGGTTAAAGATCTTGTTAGGTCAATGGACGAACAGGTTCCAAAAGAAGTAAGAAAAATATCCGAAGGACTGATTTACCGGGACTTTGTAACTGTGGGGCTTCTCCTGAAAAAAATGAAGATAAAAAATGAAACAAAATTCAAAACAGTGAACAATATCATTCCTGATAACTGGATATACATCCAGGAACGTGATGTGAAAGTGGGAAGGCTTCAGATTTTCAATAACTGGAGTCCATATATGGTTAAAAATGATAGTAATGTATGGATAGGTCTGGAATATTTCTGCAGCGAAGGTGATGAATTATGGAATATGGCAGATAAAGATTTTGCAGAATTCGCGATCGATGAGTTCTGCAAAATTGATCTGATTGAAAAAGAAGATATCCTGGACAGTGTTGTTATCAGGATGCCCAAAACCTATCCGGCTTATTTTGGAACTTACGACAGGTTTGATGTTATCAGGAATTATACAGATAAATTCGAGAACCTGTTTCTGATCGGTAGGAACGGGATGCACCGTTATAATAACCAGGATCATTCTATGCTTACTGCAATGACGGCTGTAGAGAATATTATGAATCATATTAAAATCAAAGATAATATCTGGGAAGTGAATACAGAAAAGGAATATCATGAAAGAAAATAATTATATTAAGTATTTTATAATCACATTATTAGTTTACTCGGTTCTAATATCTGCATTATGTTTAAGTTTTGATGTTGTGAGCACTTTAAAATACGGTGCTATCGATCTCAGGAATCGCGTTGTGGGAGCAAGACTTTTATTAAAAGGTGAAGACCCATATTATTTTAAATGGAATAATGACACACCCGAATATTATGTTGATGCCAGGGATTTTTTTAAGGACATTCCGGTAAGCAGGCTTACTGTACCACCAACTTTTTTATTACTTCATGCTCCTTTTGCTGGAATCCCTTACAAAACTCAGCAGATCATCTGGGCGATTTTGCAATGGTTGATGTTAATCGCTATTATTGTAATTTTTTCCAAAATAGCAGATTCGGAAATAAGATCAAAGATAATATGGATAATCGGCTTATTACTTATTGCAGGAAGTTTTTTCTGGCGTCTCTATATAGAAAAGGGGCAAGTTTACATACTATTTGCATTCTTGATTGTATTAGCATATTGGCTCTCGAAAAGAGATCTTAAAAACAATTTACTTATAGCTGGTATAATTCTTGGTTTTACATTGAGCTTAAGACCTCCTGTGATATTAATGGGTATTCCTTTTCTTATTTATCGGAAATGGAAAGCAATAGTGGGTGGGATCATTGGAATAATTATCGGCATTGCGTCTTCGTTCATTATTGCAGATTTCAGCATTTGGCAAAATTATTTTTCTGCAATGAAAATTCAGGAATTATTCCATTTGGGTATTATTCAACCATCAATAGCATTACATCCGAACTTCAATATGATCGAAGGCGTTAAAAATTCAGTTCTTTCCGGTGATCTACCAATGATAGATTCATCTTTACAGGAAATATTTAGAAGATATCTGAATGTACAAGTACAATCTAATATTTTATGGATGTCGCTAATAATTATTATTCTATTATTTTCTATTTTTCTTTTTAGAAAAAGGAAACAGGATGTTTCAATAGAAATGATCTTTTTGATTGGTTTAACGTTAGTATTTTTAAGTGAGTTCTTTCTACCTGCAGCCCGACTTTCCTACAACAATGTGATCTGGCTGCCACTTCTTTCGTTTATTATTATCATTCCAAAAGATTTGAAAAGACTGCTTAATTTTGGTTTAATATTCCTGTTCTCGGCATTTTTATTTAATTCGCTTTATCGGATATTTTTTAAATTTATTTTATTAGCAGATTTTTGTATGTTGCTCTATATCATTATCATGATGTTTTATCTTCTTGAGAAAGAGGCTGATTAAATTACTTATTTATTCTGAAGCTATTGGGATCGAGATCATATTTTTTAAATTTCTCGTATAAATTCTGTCTTTTAATATTAG
>CBFDCX010000197.1:0-3553 GCA_965603415.1 uncultured bacterium | reverse complement strand
ATAAGCGGATAATTCCGATAAGCATTTTCAAAAAAATCAAAATCTTTTATTGTATTCTTAAAAAGATCCTGTCCTGCCTGGGATAGATTGAATGGATAAGATTTACTGAATATATAATTGCTGATTGCCCTGGATATTTGTCGGCGCTCATCGCTTGGCAAGTCTTTCTCTTCAGCTATTCTGTCCAGTTCGTCCATTGTTCTATTGAGGTGTTTGACCATAGCTTTCACACTTTTAATACCAAATACTGTATTCTTACCGAGAATTGTGTTTGGACCATGTTTAAATTCAGAAGCTTCACCACCTTCGGTATGATTAAGAACGGTTTCGCGTATCTTTAATGCACCTTCTTTTGCCACCCCCATTATCTTTGTAGCCAGGATGTGCATGGAGGGTTCCATATAAATCTTACCGGCTACAAATTCTATCTGATCCTTCGTGGTTTCGATGGTTTCCTGGATCAACCGGGGAATATCATCTATAGATTTTATCCGTTTGTCGAGCTGTTTTTTCTGCTGCTTATATCCCTTCGTATTTTTATTTTCAATTTTTCTTATCCGCATTTCAGCAACTTTTATTGCTAGGTAATAAAAAAGTGTGATCTGGTTAATAAAGCTTTTTGTGGCAGGAACGGCTATCTCCGGTCCGCAGTAAATGGGAATGGAAACATCACTTTTTTCTTGTCCCAGCGTTGAGTTCATATTATTCACCAGAACAACCTTCTTAATATCCAATCCCGAATATTCTATATCATTGAAAATATCGATTAAATCTTTAGTCTCACCGCTTTGGGAAACACCAATAATGGCATCATTGTCACGCAGGCTTTTGGAATATCGTCCACGAAAATTTCCCGGCAGGATGGGAAAAAGTTCTATGTTGGCAATTTCATTGAAAAAAAGTGCAGCAACCAGAGTTGCATGGTAAGAAGTTCCACAGGCAACTGTATAAATATTCCTGCTGTTTTTATAGGTGTTGCTTATCAGTTTCAGAAAGTTTTTAACACTCCTCTGGAATTCAATTACATCATTATATTCCGAAATGGAATCGAGAGCTTTGGAAACAAGCAGGCACTTCTTATCAAAATGTCTATTCAAAAGCTCTATGAACAGGTTCTTATCATTGGAAAAGAAATATTTTTTTTCAAAATCTTTTTTTACTAATTCATTGAAAATCGCAGTATAATTTTCCTTTGTTTTCAGGAAAAATTTATCAGCTTTTGAAGAAGAACAGAATTTAACAAATATCTTTTGTTGGGAATCGAAGTCATCTGCTTTCAATATCCGGGAACAAAGCTCTTTCATATCGGTCATGATATTTTCTTTTTTCAACAGGTTCAACATTCGGCGCCCAGTATTGGAACCTCCTCTGAAAAGTTTTTCCAATTTCCCGGAAGATTCTATCTCGGCGTGTATTTCCTGTTCCATAAAGTATTTAAAAGGGGGAATAAGTTCGGTATCTTCTGCTCGCAGTCTGGAACGGACAGGATCTTTGTGAATAACATCTCCGGCTTTGTAAATAATATCGGGTTTCCCTGGCTGTTTAACTTTCAGGTCTTTAAAAGCATAGATACTATATTTATCCTGGCAATACTCTATAAATTCGCCTTGCCGCAAACTGACCAGATTTTTAGTGAATCTAAGAATTGCTGTTAAATCGGAAGATGCCAAACCGAATTTTTGACTTTCCAATTCACCAATTCCAAAATAAAGACTGCTGCCACCCTTGATTGCATAACTGGTTTCGATGAATGGATCTACTATAATAGCAGCATACGACCCCACCATTTTCACTGCAGCTTTTGTAATAGCTGTTCGCATACATTTTTTTCTGATTATCGGTTTATTTTGATTCTTGATAGGATTTTTATCCAACTCATTATCAAAATAATGCTCAATCGTATGAACCAGCATTTCTCCATCGTTATCGGAGACAACATTGTGTCCTTCGGAAAGTAGGAAATTCTTCAGTTCACCTGTGTTTGTGATGTTGCCGTTATGTGCACCATAAATATATTTTTTGCATTTCACAATATGTGGTTGAGCATTTTTCTTTGTTACGGTACCAAAAGTAGCCCAGCGAACCTGCCCGCAGAATATCTTTCCTTCCTGCTTTTCAATACCCAGAGTTTTAACCAGCGTGCTGGGTGCACCCACATCCTTCAGGAGAGTAACTTTCATATTGTCTTTCTGGAAGACAGCACCGGTGGAATCGTATCCCCGGTATTCCAATGATTTTAACAATTTTGAAGCATATTTTCCCATATTCACAGTAACTTTTACCAAACTTAAACCCAGCACTCCACAACCAATCCCCAAGATCGGTAACGGGATTGTTATTTCTATTTTCTTCAACCAGTTCAAGTTCATTAATTATCTCCCAATTGAATATCATTTTCAATTATGTATCTGGCAATCTTCAGATCGTAGGAATCGGTGATCTTGAAATTATGCTCACCATATTCCAAAGTCCATACATCGTATCCGAAGTGTTCCAGAATAGCTGCATCATCTGTGAAATAAAGTTTTTCTATTTTTGCTTTCTGATGACATTCCATGATAATTTCATAAGAAAAAACCTGTGGAGTTAAAGCGCTTGCTAGATCTTCTCTCGACACAGTATTAGCGATCCTGCTATTTTTAATTTTTTTTATAGTATTTTTCATTTTTGAAACAGGAACAACAGCTTTTTTTTCTTTCACCAAAATTAGTAATTGGGAAATTTCTTTTTTTGTAACAAATGGTCTTACAGCATCATGAATAAGAACGTATGAAGTATCTTTCGGGCAGGCAAGAAGAGCATTATAAACTGAATCCTGTCTTTGATTACCACCGATAATGATCTTTATTGTTTTCTTTGGATATTCTTTAATTATAAGTTTGGAATACATATTGATCTCATCTTGCGGTAAAGTAATAATCATTTCATCAATTTCTTCATGAAATACAAATTTATCTACTGTCCAAAATAATAAAGGACGTCCTTTTATCTTTATGAATTGCTTTTTAGTTTGACCTATCAGTCTTTTACCAATTCCACCAGCGGTGATTATAGCTATGTTTCTATCATTCATTATCTCTCCGTCGAAGCATTAGGAAATAAATTTCAGGGATGAATGTCAAGGAAAAGTATAGATGAAAAAAAGGAGTAGCTTAACTACTCCCACATTTGTATTAATGATCACATAAATTTGTGCCGCTTTGCAATGTTTGAAGAAGATATTGCTCGACAAGTGCTTTAGGTTCGGATTCCTGTACACCAATTATTACCTGAATGTCATTCTGAGTAAAAAGCTGTTGTGCTCTACTACCCATACCTCCGGCAATAATAGCGTTCACTCCAAGATTTCTAAGAAAAGCTGGAAAAGCACCGGGTTCATGTGGCGGTGTCATTACATCTTCTTCTTTAACTATCTTTCCTTCATCAGTAGTAAATATGACGAATTTTTCACAATGTCCGAAATGAAGACTGAGCTTTCCATATGTTGTTGGAATAGCGATTAATGTTTTCATGATCTCTCCTAATTCATTTTTTTAATGATTTTTTCTTTATT
>CBFDCX010000196.1:0-3554 GCA_965603415.1 uncultured bacterium | reverse complement strand
ATGATCCTGTCGGATATGTTAGCTTTACACAAGTAGAAACCAAGAATTCCATTGCTACTGCAGACCTGGATGGTAACGGAGATGAAGAGATCATTCTTTCCGTTCCGCCTAATACTTATATCATCGACTATATTGACGGTGAGTTTCTTCCTGTCTGGAAGGGGGAATCTGCAAAGACCAATCAGCATGTTATCGCTGCCTGTTCTGGGACTATAAATGAAGACGCTTTTATTATTGTGAATTCTCTGCAAAATGGAGCAATTGGAAGTTCACTTATAAAAGTTGCCGAGGAATTTACCGGACCGTCCACTCCTTGTGGATTTTATGTCATTCCACAGGATTCAACTACTGTCCTTCTGGGCTGGGAAATGGATCCATCCTTCGAATACAATGTTTACCGTCAGGAAGAAGGAGTACCTATTTTTATAGAGAACACACAGAATAACTTCTACCTGGATTCCGAGCTTACTCCCGGAGATACGCTCTATTACAGAATTACGGCTGAAGACATATCGTATTCCCCACCGGAAAGCCTTCCAACATCATGGAAGAGTGCTGTTCCTTATTTTAAGCCGGAATTACAATATGTTAAGATGATCTCTTCTTATACATTAGAAGTAAAATTTGACCGGCAACTTGCTTCCAATGCAACGCATATTTCCAATTACAACGTAACACCCATAAATGTGAATCCCGTCTCTATTAACATGCTTGAACAAAACACATACCTTATCCTGCGTTTCCGTGAATCTTTTAAAGATCTCGGGGAAGATTATGTTCTGTATTATGAAAACTTAAGTGGAATAACCGGAGTCCCCATAGCTGGAAACCAAACCTTTCCATATCAACCGGACACCATATCCCCGGAAATTGTGGATGTGAAAAATGAAAACTTGCAAATAGTGAATATCTATTTTTCCGAGCCTGTTAAAGCACAAATGGTAGAAGATATTTCAAATTATACTCTGGTTCTTCCCGCTGTAGACAAAAACAATGAAATTGAAACTTTGGAATATAAAGAAGGATACACCGATTCATTTTATGTTTCAATCAAAATGAAAAAAAACCTGGAGTATACCAACCAACCATATTTCCTGAAAATTGTTAATGTAGAAGATCAGGCGGGAAATAAAATATCTGTTAGTGGCAACAAATGTCATTTCAGCTTGACAGGTATGATTGGTATTAAGAATTTAAAACACTTGCGAGTTTACCCGAATCCGCTTGATAAAAGCGAAAGTGAGTTTGATGTTGTGAACTTTATAAATCTTCCCCTGGAGATTTCAGGTAAGCTCCGGATCTTTAATTTGAGTGGAGAATTGATCTTTGAAAAGAAGGTCGGTCCCTATCATAATCCCATCGATTTTATTAGCTGGGATTGTAAAAATAATGGTGGTAGAGAAGTTTCATCGGGAATTTACTTTTATATTCTGCAAATGGGGAACGATGCTAAAAAAGGTAAGATTATTCTCATAAATTAGTGACATGGATTAAGGAGACTGAAATGATCTCATTAGATTGGAAAGAAAGATTAAAGAAAGATACGATCGATTTTGCGGAACGGAAACTTCCTGCAAACGATTTTGATATCGATATCATTTATAATGCCTATCCTCAGCGAATCGACAATAAGATACCGCATGCAGTGATAACTCTGGTGGGAAAAACGCTGGGCGCAATTATCTACAAGGAAGCGGATAAATATTTTGCATTTTATGATTACCTGTTGAAGGAAAAGGGTGAGAATGGCAAGATGATCTTTGCTTATGTGATGGCTCGTGCTATCAGGAAGAATCCGGATAATTTCTTAGCATATATAGAAAATATTTTGCTTACTACAGAAGATCAGAAATTCTGTAACCTGCTTCTGGATAAAGCTATCTTCCCTATGATAAAAAAAGATCCCATAAAACATCTGGATCTGCTGGTGAATTGGATAAAAAAAGATAATGAGCATCTTACCTTGAGCCTTCAAAAAATGATAATAAAGCTTATCGGTTTTCAGCCAAAGCTAATTAAACCCATCTTTCAAAAGTTGGAAACTTCCTGGCTTTATGCCACCCCAAATATGATAAAACTGAATACGAACTTCCTGAAAGCGATCTACAAGATCAAGCCCAGATTTTATAACTCGATATATGAAAATTATAAAACCACCCGCAGTCCGGTTTTTGCGGAAATTCTTTGCGGAGCGATATGTGGCTACAATAAACTGCTAAAAGAGACGGTGGATAACTGGGCAATGAGCGGTAATATCAAGCTGAAGAAGATCGGCACACATGGACAGAAAATTCTCAAAAAGAAAGGCAAAAATTAATGGCGAATTATATCACCAGAGAAGGTATGCAGCGTCTTCATAAACGCATGAACGATCTTATTAAGGAACGCCCCAATATAATTAAACAGATTGTTACTGCTCGTGAAATGGGTGACTTGAGCGAGAATGCAGAATATAAAGCCGCCCGTGAAAGACAGCGCAATCTGGAAAATGAATATAACTACATCAAGCGCCGGGTGGAAAAACTAAAAGTTATAGATTCCGGTAAAATACCCAAGGATGCCGTGCGATTTGGTGCCAAAGTAACAATAAAAGAATTTTCCAACGAGAAGGTTTTAAAAATTCATCTGGTAGGTGTGGACGAGATATTTGAAACAGAAAATGAATATGAAAGAAAATCTATCGCTTCCCCCATAGGTAAACCGATGATCGGCAAGAAAGTGGGAGACCGCTTCCTGGTAAAAGCTCCCATTGGTATACGTGAATTTGAAATATTGGCTATAGAATAAGGAGACAGGAATGAAGAAAACTGAAGAGTTGAGTAAAAAATTAAGTTATCAAAGAAAAAGCTTCTGGAGGGAAGGTTCTGCAAATGAAAGGAATGTTGCTTTTAAATTTGCCAAAGGCTACAAGGCTTTTCTGGACCAGTGTAAAACAGAACGTGAAGCCATTGAATTCTATGCGGATATCCTGGAAAAGAAAGGATTCGCTGAAATTGATAAAGTTGGAAAGTCGGCTAAAGTTTACCGCTTGGCGCGTAAGAAAAATGCGGCTATTGCTGTTCTTGGTAAAAAACCTGTGCGCGAAGGTGTGAACATCATTGTTTCTCATATCGATGCCCCCCGGGTAGATCTGAAACAAAATCCTCTTTATGAAGATGGAGACACCAAGCTGGGTATGATCCGAACACATTATTACGGCGGCATAAAAAAATATCAGTGGATGTCTACGCCACTGGCGCTTCACGGTGTATTTGTAAAAGAAAATGGGGAAGTTATAAAAGTTTCCATTGGCGAAGACGAGAGCGATCCCGTATTTGTAATGCCCGACCTGCTGCCGCATCTTGCCAGAAAAGAACAATATACCAAAAAAATTGGAGAAGCAGTCAGTGCAGGAAAAATGAACCTGATATTTAATTCTATTCCATATTTGAAAGATAAAGATACAAAAGAAGCTATCAAGTTAAATGCACTTGTTCTTCTGAATGAAAGATATAATATCGTCGAAGAGAATTTCCTGAGTGCCGAACTGGAACTTGTTCCTGCCGGAAAAGCCC
>CBFDCX010000195.1:0-3593 GCA_965603415.1 uncultured bacterium | reverse complement strand
CAGATTTTGTTTCATCTTCCTTAAAATTAGGAAAAGTTGTTCCAGGATATGGACATGCAGTATTGAGGGCTACCGATCCCAGATTTACAGCATTCTATAAATTTGGTGAAAAATATTGTGCAAAAGAAGAAACCTTCCAGATAGTTAAGAGACTATTTGAAGTTGTTCCGGATGTTTTAAAGGAATATGGTGGAGGAAAAATTGCTGATCCATACCCAAATGTTGATGCTATCTCAGGATCACTTCTATTCAAATATGGATTAACCATGTTCGATTATTACACTGTTATGTTCGGTGTTTCACGGGTAATGGGTTTTTGTGCTCAAGCAATTATGGCTCGCGGTCTTCAGGCTCCCATCATCAGACCAAAGAGTGTTTCAAATGAATGGATCCTTGATAAGATAGGAAAGAAATAGGAATCTCTAATTCTGTTATAAGTTTCAGGAAATAACATGGGATTGAACATAGTCCAAAAGATAATTAAATCTCACCTGGTTAAAGGTGAAATGAAACCGGGTGAGGCTGTTGGCATAAAGATAGATCAAACACTTACTCAAGATGCAACCGGTACAATGGCATATCTTGAATTCGAAGCAATGAACATTCCTGAAATAAAAACCGAACTTTCCGTGAGTTATGTAGATCACAATACCAGCCAGATGGGTTTTGAAAATGCCGATGACCACAAATATCTTCAAACCATTGCAGAAAAATTTGGCATCAGATATTCAAAAGCAGGGAACGGTATCTGCCACCAGGTACATTTGGAAAGATTCGGTCTGCCCGGTAAAACATTACTCGGTTCCGATAGTCATACTCCAACCGGTGGAGGCATCGGAATGATGGCTATCGGTTCCGGTGGATTGGACGTTGCCTGTGCTCTGGCAGGATTACCTTTTTACATCACTTTCCCGAAAGTTTTGAAGGTTGATCTATCTGGAAAATTAAATCCCTGGGTTACTGCAAAAGATGTTATCCTGTATCTATTAGAACTGCTTTCTACAAAAGGGAATGTCGGTTGGGTTGTAGAATTTGGTGGAGATGGAGTTAAAACGTTATCCGTACCCGAAAGAGCGACCATTACAAATATGGGAGCTGAGTTAGGAGTTACAACTTCGATCTTTCCCAGTGATGAGATCACGAGATCATTTTTAAAAGCTCAAGACCAGGAAAGCGGTTGGGTGGAACTGAAAGCAGATGCAAACGCTAAATATGAAAAGGTGATCAATATTGATCTTGGAACACTTAAACCAAGGTTTGCTACACCACACAGCCCCGGGAATGTATGTCTTGTAAAAGAATTAGCCGGAACCAGAGTCGATCAGGTTTGCATTGGAAGTTGCACAAACGCTTCTTATAAAGACCTGATGACAGTTGCCAGTATGGTGAAAGGAAAAAAGTTACCGGAACATGTAAGTTTAGTTGTTGCTCCCGGCTCGAAACAGGTCTTTAAAATGTTGGCAGATAATGGTGCACTGTTGCATCTGATTAATTTTGGTGCCCGCATCATGGAATCTGCCTGTGGTTTCTGCATTGGAAATGGACAGGCACCTTGCACCGATGCCATCTCTATCCGTACGAACAATCGTAATTTTAAGGGTCGTTCGGGAACTGCATCGGCAAATGTCTATCTGGCCAGCCCGGAAACTGCGGCTGCATGTGCTATCACAGGTGTTATCACTGATCCTCGCGATCTTGGAATTCCTCCCCAAATTGAAATTCCAGACGATTTCCCGATTGATGACAGCATGGTATTTTTTAAGAAAAATAAAGATATAAATATCTATCGAGGGCCCAATATCGGAGATCCTCCACAAAGTGATCCTTTAACAAAAGATCTCGTTGGTGAGATCGCATTGAAGGTAGAAGATAAAATCACAACAGATCATATTATGCCTGCCGGAATACGTTTGAAATACCGCTCAAATATTCCCAAATATTCCCGGTTTGTATTTGAACCTGTGGATCCTACTTTCCCAAACCGCTGCCTTTCTAATAAAGAAAAAGCAAATTTTATTGTAGCAGGTTTAAGTTATGGACAGGGTTCTTCGCGTGAACATGCAGCAATTTGTCCTGCCTACCTGGGAGTAAAAGCAGTGATTGCAAAATCTATTGAAAGAATACATTGGGCAAATCTTATTAATTTCGGCATTATTCCCATGATATTTGTTGATGAAAACGATTTTGATAAAATTGAGCAGTCAGATGAATTATCTATGAAAGAAATAACTAAAGCCGTAAAATACGAAGAAATTTTCATTATCAGAAATGTTACGAAGAATTATGATTTTAAAGTTAAGTTAGAACTCAGTAATAGAGAAAGAGACATTATTCTTGCAGGTGGTGTATTGAATTATATTTCAAAACACGAATAAAAAAAGGAGAATAGAATGTTAGAGAAGTTAAAAAAAGAAATCTGGAGTCATTTCAAGCAAACACAAATGGTATATTTTGCCACCACTGGCAAAAAAAGACCAAGAGTAAGACCTGTTACTTTAATTAATTTAGATGAAAAATTTTATATTGCCACAGGAACAAAAGACGCAAAAATGAAACAGATTAGAAATAACAAGAATATAGAATTCTGTTATCCTATAACTGATGGAAAGAATAGTGGTTACATTCGTGGTGTAGGTAGAGCAATTGTCATAAAAGATATTCCATTGAAAAAGAAAATTATGGAAATAATCCCGTTTATTAAGGAATTTTTTCCAAAAGCTGATGATCCCAACTTTACACTTTTAGAGATAAAAGTAAGAAGAGGACAATATTTGAAAATTGGTGAATTAAAAGTAGAAAAATTTAAAACTACATAGGGAAAAAAATGAAAACAATAGATCCAAACAATCCAATAATTCCTTTCATAGAAGGTGACGGAATTGGCCCCGACATCTGGAAAGTTACAAGAAAAGTTATAGATGCGGCTGTAGAAAAATCTTTTAATGGAAAGAAAAAAATTCAATGGCTTGAAATTCATGCAGGTCTTTCGGCACTGAAAAAATATGGGAATGATGATATTTTACCAGAAGAGACACTGAACGCAATTCGAAGGCACAAGATCGCCATCAAAGGACCTCTCACTACTCCAGTTGGCGGATTTGATTATGTATGCCTGGTCTGTGCAAAAGAGCAGGATGGAATTGATGGGAAAAGACCTGAGAAATGTGTTAAGTGTGGCTCAGAATATATTACAAAGAGATTCCGTTCATTGAATGTGGGATTAAGGCAGATCCTGGATCTTTATGCCTGTGTACGTCCGGTGAGATGGTATGAAGGAGTTCCATCTCCGGTTAAACAACCGGAAAAATTGAATGTAATTGTTTTCAGGGAAAATACGGAAGATGTTTATGCAGGTATAGAATTCCAGGAAGGTACACGTGATGCCAAGAAGATCATCAATTTCCTGATCAATGTAATGGAGAAGAAAGTTCGTGAAGACAGTGGAATCGGCATTAAGCCCATTTCTATTACAGGTTCCAAAAGACTGGTAAGAAAAGCCATAGAACATGCTATCCAACAAAACTTGCCAAGTGTTACTCTGGTTCATAAAGGTAACATCATGAAATTCACCGAAGGTGCATTTCGGGACTGGG
>CBFDCX010000194.1:0-3600 GCA_965603415.1 uncultured bacterium | reverse complement strand
GGGAATTCACTGTTAACCAATGTCATCGTAAGGTTGTAAATAGCGTTATCAACACGTTTCATGGCAGATGTAATTACATTATCAGGAGCTAAAGAGTTTTGATCTTTATCCACACCAATTGCAAATTTGCCTTGTTCTTTGGCAGCTTCAATCACACCGTCGCCAACGCCACCGGCAGCATGATAAACAATATCTGCGCCATTTTTGTACATCTGGTTAGCAATAGCTTTACCTTTGGCAGCATCTGTAAATGAATCGGCATACTGAACGAAAACTTCACATTCCGGATTGGCATGTTTAACGCCAGCCAGATAGCCATAATGGAATTTATGGATCACAAAGAAATCCATTCCACCCACGAAACCAACTTTGTTAACCTTGGTCATTTTACCGGCAATATAACCAACCAGGAAGGAAGGTTCCTGTTCTTTAAACAGAATACCAACCAGGTTTGGAGTAGGTTCTGGAAAGAAACAATCGATACCTGCATATTTCTGTTCCGGATTAAGTTTGGCAAGTTCATCCAGAGTATCACCCATTTTAAATCCGATTCCCCAGATAAGATCGTTGCCTGCATCCAGCAGAGTTTCCATATTAGGTTTGTAATCTGCATCTTGAGTTGATTCCACATAACTAACTTTTACACCTAGTTCCTTTTCGGCTAGTTGCAGTCCTTCCCAGGCAGATTGATTGAATGACTGATCATTCACACCACCTATGTCCGTCACCATTGCCACTTTTACAGCAGAGCCCTTCTGAGCCTTGGCACAGCCAACGAACATAAGTGCTACAACTGTAATGCACAAGAAAAATACTAACTTTTTGTTTAGCATTTGCTACCTCCTATTTTAGTACAATATACTATTTACCTTTTTTTATAATTTGTTTTCTTACGTCAATACAAATTCGCATTTATTTACTCCGTTTTTTCTTTCTCGTATGGAATTCCATCTGCTGCTGGTGCAACCATTTTACCTACAAAGCTCACTAAAATCACCAATGTAAGCACATATGGCAACATACTGAGAAGTTGTGAAGAAACGTTAAAATCGAATTGTCCCAGGAAAACAGTGATTCCCTGCGCACCTCCAAAAAGCAGGCAAGCCAGAAGTGCTCCCTGTGGTTTCCATTTTCCAAATATCATGGCAGCAAGCGCTATGAAGCCATGTCCTGAAATTAGAGTCGGTCGAAAATTTGATACGATTGCCAGACTCATGGCAGCACCACCAAATCCGGAAAAAACTCCCGAAGTAATTACTGCCAGATACCTTGTTTTAGATACGTTTACTCCCAATGTGTCAGCAGCTTTAGGATGTTCACCTACCGCACGAATACGAAGACCAAGTTTTGTTTTATATAATACAAACCAAACAATTAAGACCAATAAAAGAGCCATATAAACCGTAGCATAACGATTTCCCAGAAAGTAGTACATAAATGTATCTTTAGTGAAAACAGTATGAAATAGCCTGGGCATTTTATGATTCAGATCTATGGAAAGGGTCATGGTAGCACCTTTAAAAAAGATACGACTCAGAAACAATGCTAATCCCGGTCCCAGAAAGTTAATAGCAATACCGGATACGATCTGATTTGCTCCAAAAGTTACACATGCCACAGCATGAAGAAGTCCAAAAAGCCCACCAGCAATACCGGCAGCAATAAATGCTATCCAAGGATTTCCAAGATAATATCCTATAGCAGCACCAACAAAAGCCCCGATCACCATCATCCCTTCCAAGCCAATATTCACAACTCCCGAATTCTCGGAAACCACTCCACCCAAAGAGGTAAAGATAAGCGGTGTAGAGTACATAAGTGTTGTTCCCATGATCAATGCAATATTATCAAACATCTTTATCCTTCTTTCTAAATTTAAGAATTAATCTAATCAACTGCGGAATAGCTATAAAAAATACAATTATCCCGATCACAATATTAATAATTTCCGAAGGTGCTCCCATTGCCGGTTGCATTTTGGGTCCTCCATGTTTCAGGGCTCCAAACAGCAACCCCGAAAACACACATCCTACCGGAGTGCTATTGCCAATTAAAGCTACTGCAATACCATCAAAACCATATCCTTCCATAGCTGCTAGAAGAGCAATATTATGCGATACACCCATAACGTGGACAGCTCCCCCCAGTCCTGCCAAACCACCCGATATCGCCATAGAGATGATCATATTTTTCTTTACATTGATACCACCATATTCTGCGGCATGCATATTAAAACCAACAGCTCGCAAGCGGTAGCCAAGAGTAGTCTTCTTAAGAATGAACCAAATTAAAATTACTATACCAATAGCAATCAAAAAACCAAAGTTGACCGGTGTTTTTAGCAGATCTCGCCAAAAAGGATGCTCAATCAACCAACTTATACCTTCTTCAGATCTTTTCCACTGATTAAGCAAAGTAATACTGGCTGTGGGTTGAATGGTGTAAGAAACTTCACCTCCGGGTTTCTGGAAACCAGGAGTATAAATCAGGAAGTTCTGAAGATATAATGCAACCCAGTTCAACATAATTGTAGAGATCACTTCATGAACACCAAATCGAGCTTTTAAAAATCCGGATAACCCGCCATAAAGTCCGGCAGCAAGTGCTGCACACAGAATGACGAAGGGAATGTGAATGATCATGGGTAAATGAACGAAATATCCTACAGATACAGCGGTAGTGGCACCTACTATGAATTGCCCTTCTGCACCAATATTAAAAAGACCGGTTCGGAAAGCAAAAGCCACGGAAAGACCAGTTAATATAAGTGGAGTAGATCTAATAATTACATAAGAGAGATTTTTTGGTTTCCCAAATATACCCCTCAGCATCACCCCATAAGCTTCTAAAGGATTGAATCCAGCAGCTAACAGAATGATGGCTCCGATGATTAAACCCAGGAAAATCGAAATTAAAGTAAAAATAAGCACATTATTGGAAAACAGTTTAAGAAATTTCTTTATCACGCTGAAGCTCCTCCTGCCATCATTAGTCCCAGTTGCTCCATATCTGCTTCTTTAGCATCAACAGTACCAACTATCTTTCCTTCAAATATCACAGCTATCCTGTCTGATACGTTTATCACTTCGTCCAATTCCAGCGAAACAAGCAGAACTGCTTTATCTGCATCGCGCTGCATTACAAGAGTTTTGTGAACATATTCTATTGCACCTACATCCAGTCCACGGGTTGGCTGGGCAGCAATCATAAGGTCCGGATCATTTGTAACTTCCCGAGCGATTATAACCTTTTGCTGGTTCCCACCAGACAGAGTCCCGGCAATTTTGTATTCATCTGTGGGACGCACATCGAATTTATTAATTAATTCTTTTGAAAAGTTGTAAATATTTTGATGGTCGAGAATACCCCTTCTGGCAAAAGGTTCTTTATTATGATTTTCCAGGATCATATTCTCAGCAACTGTAAAATCGAGAACCAATCCCCTTTTTTGCCTGTCCTGTGGGATATTTGCAATTTTACTTTCAATGATCTCCCTTGGTGTTTTATTAGTGATATCACGGTTGTGAAGTTTTACTTTCCCAGATTCAACCGTTCTTAATCCTGTTATGGCTTCCAGAAATTGAGTTTGTCCGTTTCCAT
>CBFDCX010000193.1:0-3648 GCA_965603415.1 uncultured bacterium | reverse complement strand
GATCTCGAGCAATAATCCAATGTTTACACCAAATCTGTATAGCGGTACCGCTTGGGATTGGAAAAATAAACATTTCAAGAAGGGACATCTTTCGCAAAGTTTTTTGTATCGACCTGCAAATTACTTTTCATTGGCAACTGTAATAAATAATTTATTTGAGAAAAATGTGAATTTTGATCTTGGAGCGGCTATTCGTCCTATTATGTTTAGTGAAAGTTTTTTAAACAGGATCACATTGAGTGCAGATACAAATTACGATTACGATGATTCCGATTGGAAAAAACCCGTTCTGGGAATTCAAACAGAACTGGTGGATGGCATCCAGCTTGGTGGTGCTTATGATATGGAATCTGAAACTTTCAATGCGAATATCGGGATCACATTTGAGAATCTTGGTATTGGAAGTTTAATCGATGCAGACAAAGACAAAGAATTCACACACGGGAAATACTATATAAATATTTCTGAGAATACTTATCGGTCCTTTATTGGAAAAGAGAAAAAATATTTTGTCGATTATGAGCTTAAAGGAAAGATCCTGGAAAAAAGACAGGGCAGCAAATTCGGTCCGATAACCGTGTATATGGGCAAAGAGAAGACACTTTCCCAGATCATTGAAGATATACAAAAATACAAAGAAGATGATAATGTAACAGGTTTGGTTTTCAAGTCGGGTAATATTTCTGCCAGTTTTGCCAAGATCGCGGAACTCAAAAATGCACTGCTCGATTTTAAGACTTCCGGAAAATACATTGTTTTCTATTATGAAATGATAACGGGTGCAAACTACACCCTGGCAGCTTCGGTAGCTGATGAAATATATCTGAATCCATTGGGAATGATTGATCTAAAAGGACTTTCGATATCAGCTCCCTATATTAAAAATCTTCTGGATACACTTGGTGTGGATGTGGTTAATTTCCGCAGTCACGATTACAAAACAGCGGGGAATATCCTTTCTGAAGAACACATGACAGAAGCTGAACGCGAAACCTACGAATATCTGCTGGAAGGCATCTATGAAGAAATGACCACCATGATCGTGCAGGGTAGAGGTGATAAACTGGCAAAACCAATCGATGAAATAATTGATAACGGACCCTATTGGAAGGCTGAAGAATCTAAAGATATCGGGTTAGTGGATAAAATAATCTTCGAAGATGAACTGGAAAAAGCGGTCAAAGAGAAATATGCAGCTAAGAAAATAGTGGATAAATACGAAAAGGAAGCTATTACTTATGATTGGCACAAAGACCTGAAAGATAAGGTTGCTCTAATCTACGCAATTGGCAATATTCATTCCGGTAAAGGTATTTCGGGAAAATCCATCGGTTCGGAAACTACAGCCGAATTAATTAAAAAAGCACGTGAAGATAAAAGAATAAAGGGTATTATAATCCGTGTGGATAGCGGTGGTGGATCTGCCCTTGCTTCCGATATTATTGCCCGTGAAGTGGAACTTTGTAAAAGCGGTAAGAATAAAAAACCCGTTATAATTTCCATGAGCGGTGTTGCAGGTAGCGGTGGTTATTATATTGCTACTCTGGCAGATGAGATAATTGCCCAGCCGGCTACCATTACCGGCTCGATAGGTGTAGTGGGTATTTTCCCATGTTTAGAAAGATTATACAGTAAAATACTCATCAACTGGGATACTGTAAAAAAAGGCGAACATGCCAATTTTGGTAAAACCAACCGCCGCATGACCGAAGATGAAAAACAATTGGTTAGAGATGGAATTATACATTTCTACGACCGCTTTATTAGTACCGTTGCCCGGGGACGTGATATGGATGAAGATGATGTTCACAAAATTGCGCAGGGTAGAGTTTGGACAGGAAAACAAGCCTTCGAACGTGGTCTTATTGATGCACTCGGTGGCATGGATGTAGCAGTAAGTGAAATGAAAAAATTAGCCAATCTTGAACGAGAAGTGGAACTGATAGAGTTTGAACAGGATAAAAGCTCGCTGACGCTTAATTTGGGAATGGCAATGAAATCAACATCCCCACACATTCCGGAAGGGTTGAGATCGGTCTATGAACTGGGAGAAAAATTACTCCAGTTCGAAGATGAGAATATTCTCATGATCTTACCTGTGGAGCCGGAATTCAAATAAAAAACTCCTCCTATGGTAAAACCGCCCGCTTCCCCCGGGCGGTTTTTTGTTTAACACATCCTTTGATCTTTTCCGACATTTACCTGATAGAAATGAGTTAGAGTATCTCCTTTATTTCAGTAGTAAACATTTCTTTACCGCTTTAGTTTTATCATTTACTTTTAATTTGTAGAAATAAATCCCGGAACAAACGGATTTATCTGAATCATCTTTTCCGTTCCATATTACACTGTAATTAGTTTCCCCTCGTGGTTCGATAGAGCCTGTCCTGAGCTTGTCGAAGAACTCACCATGACACAAGCTCGGGGAAAGATCTTTCACCTTCTGACCTTTCAGATTATAAATTATCAGCTTTGTGTCCTCTGTGATCTCTGTGGTTAAACTTAATGAAATCGTTGTGCTGGGATTAAATGGATTGGGAAAGTTATTAAGAGTAATTTCTTGGGAAGGCTGATTTATTGGCTGATCCTCTACAGAGACAAAATAATCTTCGGTGAGGTGATGAAAATATTCTGTGAAGGTTTCTGCATAGTCATTACTATAAAAGATTTTTAAGTATGTGCCTATGCCCAAATCATCATAACTGTGCATCATTATATAGAAAGAGCCTGGCTCTCTACCGGCAGTATAATAAACTGACCATATCCAATAAGCAATTGGTTCTGATTGATATTTTAGTTCAAAAGACTGTCCATAGTCAGTACTCCGATAAATATAATAATTGTGTGGTAAATGCCAGGTAATTAAATAAACTTCTCCCTGTTCAGTACCGCGAGAAAGTCTAGGATAAAACCCGGCAATTTGATCACCTGCTATTGTGGAATCTATGTATATTTCTATCGGAAAGGAATATCCATAATCAATACTGTAATGTATTTCAAATCCATTTTCATAGTTACCGTCTATCCCATATAATTCACCTTCTTGCATTCCAACTTCCATAATATATTTTGCACTATCATTTACTACTTCAAAGTTTCCACCAAAATCAATACTACGATAGAAAGTTCCTTGTGAATTTGTGCAATATTTATAAATCTCTCCTGTGGTACAGCCACATGTATACCGCCCTGATGTTCCTGGATTTTCGACAAACTCCCAATTTTCACCATAGTTATAACTAATCCATAAATCAGGTCTAGAAGTTCGGCAGTATAATACTCCGGGAGTCGCATCAGAAATCAAATAAGGATACATTAAATCAACTGAATCTGGCACACACGGGTCAGTAGTATAATATTTAAGTTCAATATCCTCTCCATTATTTGTCGAATAATATAAACCGTAATATGTGCATTGTACTGAATCATACCAGTGGGAGCTAATGTAAATTTCGTTCGGTTCAGTACCTCGTTCAATTCCCCAATAAGCAAATGAGGATATTGCAAAAAAAAGTAAGACAGATATAAATAAAAGATTTTTCATTTGAACATCCTTTTTCTTTTGTTGCTGCTAACGTATGTATTCACGAACATGTTTTATTATTCTCCATATATCCCGTAAGTTTCCCAGGCGATGGTTTGCAGGAA
>CBFDCX010000192.1:0-3682 GCA_965603415.1 uncultured bacterium | reverse complement strand
TTGTAGTGAGAGAAAAACCATTATTCCCGGGTATGAGAAATTCCGCTTGTAGTTCAATATCATTCTGTTCCCACAAAATATGATTCTCGCCGATCTTCCTGATATTTCCCAGTCCATGCCATGGAATGGAATAGCGGTTTTTAAATTCAGATTTCAAGTTATCGATAATAATGAAATACTTTCGTCCGGCAAACCAGATAGTTCTGGAAATTTCTGTGTCTCTGTAGAAAGCATTTACTGTGCTGGAAGAAAACTGGTCACTCTGGAAATATGCCAGCATTTCACTACTCACATCATCACCCCAAACAGGATTTTGATCGGGACCAAGACCATTAACAAATGGAATGTTATGTGATTGGCTGGAAATGTACCAATTCCTGTTATGATCGTCAGTACCTTCAGGTCCGTAGCCTGCATCGATAAGAAAGTTCTTTCCATAAGCAGAAAGAGTAAATGCAGTCGGTTCGATGTGTTCATGATTACATAAATACGGACGTCCGGGTTCACCCAGAAAAAGCCCGTAAATGTTATTATTGCCACGAAAAATTGAAATTCCTCCATCGGGATAAAATGCAGCTGAACCTGTAGCTGGTTTCCTGGATTTCACTCTATCGTCGAAAGCACAAAAGGCTTCAACAAAGTTTGCATTAAACCTGCTGAACCTGTTTGCATTTTTTTCAAAAAGATAGCGTAATTCTTTTCCTGAAGGTGATAGTCCAACAGCGATGGGCTGATAAAGCAATTTTTCCGGGTAGGCATCATCAAAATCAGGAACGGTTCCATCGGGTTTTTCCAGATCAATAAGCCATCTATTCAGGCGGTTAATAACAGGATGTTCAAAAAGATTTTCATTGGTAACATTATACAGGTAAAAGAAAAAGGGGAACATTCTGCTAACTACAAAACGAGCATAATAAGCTCCTTCCCGGTAAGATCCATCAGGCAGTATAAATGCTAGTCCACTTTGTAATTCAGCTATAGCCGCCTTGAACCATTTTTCAGAATTCCGATGATCTAAAACTATGGCAACCGTGGCAACACCGCAGGAAATATCGATGATATGATTATTTTTGGGAATACCGAATCCGATGGCTAAGTCAGTAGAATTGATACTGCCCGGTATGTGGGTGAAATTCTTATATATCTGTTCTGTTTTAGCAGCAAGATGATCCTCGATAAAGATAATCTGATCTTCACCAAGTTCAGAATGGGCCAGATCGTAAGCAACTGCATAATTCTGTAATGCTTCTGCTGCCTGCATCCAGTCACCCCAGCCTACCCCGGGTTTTCCTCCTTCAGCAGTATCTGGAGGTTTGGTTTCACCAATATTTGTAAGGGCACAGATGGTTTCATCCAGAAAGCTTTCATTCTGGGTAAGAAAAAAAGCAAAAGCATTTAATTTGGCTATTTTACTTCTGGTCATTTCAAATAACAGAGGTGAATCTGCCGGGTAATTCAACGCCAATGCAGCATTGATGATATTATCTGCCCATTCGCTATAAGGCAGACGAAAACGACGATTCCGAATAGAATTTACTCTTTCGGGTTTAAATAAAAGACTGGGATGGGTTTTATTCGGTGGCAGTTGGATGTTATCAATCGGAACCTGGTTTACAGGCAATATCTCATCTATAGGTGTTTCCCGGTAGTTTGCTTTTAAAATTCCTAGCAGGAATTCTTCACCGATTTGTTTTAAGAATGGTTTTTGATCTGAATTTTCCGAATACAATGAGTGAACAAGCAACAACAACAGTATATATAAAACGAGCTTTCTATAATATCGCATTTGGAAATTGAGAAGATTTAATTTTAACTAAACCTCAAAAAGCTCTACTCAAAAGAAATCTAAAAACAAATTTTAACTCATCAGGAAGGCAACGCCTGCACCGATCAATGCTCCAACAAGAACTTCCATCTTAGTATGACCCAGGAGTTCTCTCAAATTCTCCTCGATAAGGGAATAACCTTCTTTCTTGCGGATATTCTCCACGATCTTGTTCAATAAAGCAGCCTGCTTTCCCGCTGCTTGGCGTATACCAGTGGCATCATACATTACAACTATAGCAAATACAATACTGATAGCAAAAAAAGTGGAATTTAATCCCTCTTTGATGCCTACAGCAGTTGTTAATGAAACAACAGAGGCTGTATGTGAACTGGGCATGCTGCCCATATCGAGAAAGTAGCGGAAATTTAATTTTCTTTCCCTGATAAAACCGAATAGCACTTTAAGAACCTGTGCTATTATCAATGCTACCAGAACGATGTCCAAAATCCTATTATCAAAAATTATTCCATTATCCATTTATTTCTCCCATTAAATATTTTAACAAAGCTGGAGGTTAGCAGTCAGAATGTCAAATTTAATATCTGAAATAAAGTAAAATTATTTATATTATAAATTTGAAACTTTTGAATTAAGACTATAAACTTATAAATTTATTTATGCTTTACTAACTACCACCACCGTCACATCATCTCGCGAAAAATTTGCCTGAGAAAGGTTGTAAAGGGCTTTTACACATTGTTTTGGTTCTGTATGCTGGTGGAGTACATTTTCAATTTCAGTATCAGTTGCAACGTCAGTAAGCCCGTCAGAACAGAGTAGGAAGGTAAACTTTTCCTTTAGATCTATCGCATAACAATCAATTTTTGGTGAAGGTCCTAGTCCAATAGCTTCTGTTATAAGGTTCTTTATACTGCTCAAAATGATCTCATCCTTGGTGATGTAACCTTGTTTGTAATACTTCCACACTACCGAATGATCTTCGGTTATCTGGGAGAGTTTTCCATCTGCAAAAAAGTAAAGCCTGCTGTCTCCACAGTTTGTAATGTAAGCTTTATTATCTTTAATTAGTAAACACACCGCAGTAGTGGACATCTTCTTATAGTTCAATTTCTCTGCTTTGGTGATCACAGCATCGTTGATCTGGGTAAGCTTATCCTGAAACCATATTGTAAGATCGGGAATATCTTGTGAGTTGTAATAATCATCCAGCAGCATCCGGCAACACATCTGGCTGGCTACTTCACTTCCGTAATATCCACCCAGACCATCACATACAACAAAAAGCCAGCCTTTGCTTTGCGTGTCATGCTTTTCTTGTGGTATAGCAAAGCTATCCTGATTTTTTTTTGTTTTGGAACCATGCACACTTTTTGCAGAAATTTGAATATTCAATTTTCCCTTCCTATGTTTAGATGAAGAAATTATGTATCAAGTCTGTATGATTCCGATAGCAATTATAGCGATAATAAAAATAATTACCACAATGATTATCATTACACCTACTGCAGACATTCGCAGCACCGTACCACAATATCTACAGCGCTTAGCATGGGAACTGACTATCTTCCCGCAATTACGGCATTTGATCTGTTTTAATTTCTTTTTCAATGGTTTCCCCTATTAAGAGGGATGGCAGCGGGATTATTTACAGTCCCAGCATTGCTTTCTTCAGTTTTGGAAGTTCGGTTTGTTCTCCCAGCCAGATAGAAAACACAGCTTTTTTAAATTCCAGTCCAGGAACGGTTCCTTTCAATTCGTTATTCATGTAAACAGAAGTGCCAACTTCCGGTACATAAATAATATCATAGACTTCATCTTTCTTTGCATCTTCCGTGAAGTAGGAATTAAAGGTGGTTATTTCTTCCTGCAGATTGGATATATCACTTTTACCAA
>CBFDCX010000191.1:0-3708 GCA_965603415.1 uncultured bacterium | reverse complement strand
CCTTAACCGATCTTTTATCTTTGATCGCATAGAATTTCTGTAAGAGTTGCGGCATGGCAAATGGCGCTACACTTGTAAGAAAAACCAACGAAAACAGGGGAATAAATCCTGGAGGTCCAATCGGGGCAACAAGTTTTGGATCAATACTTTTAAGAGCAGTAAATATATTTGACAAACCACCACCCTTGGATATTGTACTGGTAAGAAGAATAAAAACACCGATTGTCATGATCATTCCAAAAACCACATCTATCATTGCCATAGATTTATAACCGCCCAATACAAGGTAGATACCGGTGAATATCCCCATAAAAAGCAGCACATACAAATAAGGCATCTGGAAGGTTATTTCAAAAAGATAGCTTAGTCCCATAAATACTGCGGCAGTATATGGTATGAAGAAAATAAATATTGCAGCCGATGTAAACATCTTTAAAAAAGAGCAATTATATCTAGCTTCTAAATATTCGGGCATAGTTTGAACGTGCAGCCTACCTGTTTCCTGTTTGATCTTATTGCCCAGCAGAATCCATACACCCAACGTTCCCAGAATTGTATTTCCAATTGCGATCCACAGACCGGAAAGACCAAAAGCCCAGCCGATCTTTCCCGCAAAGCCTATAAAGAGAACTGCAGAAAAATAGGCTGTACCATAAGAGAATGCAGTCATCCACGGACCTACTTTTCCACCTGCAAGCAGAAAATCACTGAAAGATTTGGTTTTACGTGAACCAAGAATGGCAACCACAATCACAAGAACGGCATAAGCAAAAACAGCAATATATCTTGCTAACATATTGTCTCCCGTTCTTTTTTTATAAATCCCCTTTTATTCCCCCTTACAAAGGGGGATTGTGAGAGGTTTTACTATTCGTAAACTTTTTTCTCTCCTTCCTAAGCTTCTGCTTGGGAAGGCCATTTATTATTTTGAAGCTTCTGCTTCCACAACTATTTATTTAATGCGAAGTATAAACTTCACCAACTATAGCATTCCCAACTGGAAAGCTAGGAATGAGAGGAATCCGCGGCAGAATTATCCTGGCAAAATTGCCTGGCTTCCAGTGCAATCATCAGTTCTTCATTGGTAGGTATTTTAAGAATCTTAACATTTGAGTCTTCTCCGGTCAAATCAAGGATACCGCTTTTAAATTTACTATTTTCTTTTTCATCAAGAATAATGCCAAGATAGCTCATATCTTTACATACCAGGCTGCGGAGAATTGGCATATTTTCACCCACACCACCTGTAAAAACCAGCACATCCAAACCGTTCATAGCGGCGGCATAAGCACCTATATATTTTTTGATTTTATAAGCATAAACTTCGTGAGCCTGGATAGCTTCCGGAATTTGTTTTTCCAAAATGCTCTTTTCGATCTCACGCATATCGTTACTTATAGCAGAAAGTCCCAAAATGCCACTTCTTCTATTTAAAATATTATTAACCTCATCCACGCTCATGCCCATCTCTTTTTGCATATGAATAGGAATAGCCGGATCGATATCACCGCAACGAGTACCCATAACCAGACCTTCCAGCGGAGTAAAACCCATGGAAGTATCGATCGATTGACCACCCTTGATAGCTGTAATAGAAGCTCCATTTCCGATATGGCAAGTTATGATCTTCAGATCTGCAATCGGTTTATTTAAATATTCAGCAGCTTTATCTGCTACGTATTTGTGAGATGTACCATGAAAGCCATATCTTCTGATCTTATATTTGGTGTAGAATATCAATGGCAACGCATAAAGATATGCCCTGGCGGGCATTGTCTGGTGGAAGGCTGTATCAAAAACACCACATTGCGGAGTATCAGGCAGAAGATGCTGCATAGCATAGATACCTTTCAGGTTGGCAGGATTGTGCAACGGTGCCAGGCTGGAACATTCTTCCATGACTTTTATCACATCATCTGTAATTTTAACGGAACCGGAATAATGTTCACCTGCATGAACCAAGCGATGTCCTATTGCATCGATTTCGCTGATATTTTTAATAATACCATGTACTTTGTCTTTTAAATTATTTATTATGATCTGAATGGCATTATCATGATTTTCAATTACTTCCTTACTGTTCTTTTTTGTGAAGGTTTCCGTTTTAAAAGTGAACAGAGAAATTTCTTCAGCGATTTTTTCTGCGACCCCTTCGGCTAAAACTTTTTCATGTTTCAGATCGATGAATTGAAATTTAACTGAAGAACTTCCACAATTAATAACTAGTACTTTCATTGATTACCCATATATTTTTATTGATCATTATCGAATTTAAAATCAGGAAAAACTTTCAGGATTTCTTCTTTGGCATGTCCGGGGGAATCAGATGCATGCACAGCGTTACGGGTAACGGTTTCACCGTATATCCTGCGGATGGTTTCCGGTCTGGTTTCGTGGTAATCTGTTTTGCCGATCACTTTTCTCAGTTCATGAACTGCATCTTCCCGGCTGAGGATAGCAGCCACGGTTTTGCCAGAGGTCATGAATTCTAATAATCCTTTAAAAAAATCCTTACCTTTATGTTCTTCATAAAAATGTTCGGCAAAGGTTCTATCCATCTTCAGCATTTTCATTTCTTCTACTACAAAATCATGTTCTTCCACAATTTTTAAGATCGCTCCGATATGATTTCGTTCAGTGGAATCGGGCTTTATCAGAAAAAGGGTATATTCTTTCATAATTCTCCCTTGAGATTATTTTTTGGAATAGATTTTTTTTCTTTGTTGTTTTGACAACTATTTTTTACCTGGAGATGGAATTCAGAGTGTTCAAAAGTTCCTGACGAATATCTTTTACATCATCGAAAATGATTCGAGTAACACAGGAAATCAAGGGAATTGAAATATTAAATTTAGAAAGTTTCTGAATTGTTTTTGCCATGGAAACACCTTCTACTTCCATTCCTACTTCGTGCAAAGCATCATCCCTGGAAAATCCCTGAGCCAGTAATTTACCGAACTGTCTGTTACGGCTGTTCTCAGAAATGCAGGTAGTTATTAGATCACCAATCCCGGCAATACCATAAGCTGTTTTGTGATATACACCCAGGAACTTCATCACATTCACAAATTCATCCAGCCCGTAAGTCATGATCAATCCGAAAACATTAGTTTTAAAACCGAATCCGTCTGCCAGACCTACAGCTACGGCAATAAGACCTTTCATGGCTGCAGCCAGTTCCACACCATGTACATCGCGACTGAATTCAAATTTTAAAGTATCATTTTCCAACACTTTCTGTAATTGGAAAAGTAAGGCAATATCACGGGAAGCGAGGATAGCTTTTGCCGGTAGTCCTTCAGCTAACTCACGGGCAATGGTAGGACCGGAAAGCGTGGCAAACTGAACCCCGGGAAGTTTATCCTGAATGATCTGACCCACGGTTTTCAAAGTGGAAAACTCCACTCCTTTAGAAGCGCTGAGGATAATGCATTTTTTTATATCATTTTTAATAAATTCATCGGAAAGTTCATCCATTTTCCTGGAAGGGATAGCTGTGATTACTATATCTTCCGGTTTAATTTCATGCGTGAATTTCTTCTCCACAATTATACTTTCAGGAAGTTTTACATCCGGTAAAAATCTGGATTCACGGTCTTTGTTTATTTCATCAGCTTCTTTTTGATCGATGGTCCAAAGATATATTTGATTCTTCTTAGAAAAAAGCAAAGCAAGCGTTGTTCCCCAGTTTCCTGAGCCGATGATTAT
>CBFDCX010000190.1:0-3728 GCA_965603415.1 uncultured bacterium | reverse complement strand
CCTGTGGATTTGTTGGATCTGCCAATGCCTGCGCATCACTCATCGGACCAACCATTGCCATTACATTCATTACTCCCTCTGTTTCAAGAAAGACGTCTTCGATCTGCTTTATAACAGCATCGGATTCATCTAAAGGCGTTCCAGTAGGCATCTTTACGTTCAGTACCATAAATGGAATATCGCGTTCGGGCATGAATTCCGTTCCAATAATACCGAAAATTGGAATCAGAAGAGTTAGTAAAAAAAGCATTCCCACTATTATAAGAGTTTTAGCTTTATGAGCCAATCCCCAGATTAGAATTTTCTTATACCTGTTTTTAATTCCTTCGAAAAAAGATTCCGACCTGTCAACCTGCGGTCTGTCTTTTGCTTTACGGAAAAGAATCGATGCGATCACAGGTACGATGGTGAGCGATACAAAGAGTGATGCAGCCAGTGAAAATGCTACTGTAAGTGCAAGTCCCCGAACCAGGATACCTGTCATTCCCTCGGCAAAGATCATCGGGAAGAACACGGCGATGGTGGTGAGTGTGGAAGCTGTGATAGCCATCGCCACTTCACTTGCACCAACCTTTGCAGCCTGAAACTTGGTTTTTCCCATCTCCAGGTGACGATAGATATTTTCGATAACCACAATGGAGTTATCCACCAGCATTCCCACACCCAAGGCAAGACCTCCCAGCGTCATTATATTCAGTGTGAAATTAGCCAGGTATATTGGAATGAACGTGGCTACAACTGAAATTGGAATTGCCAATGAAATTGCCAGAGTAGGTCGCCAGTTACGCAGGAACAAGAACATGATTGCAATAGCCAGGATGCCGCCAACTATCAGGTTGGAAACAGCTCCGGAAGTAATTCTGGATATTGGAAGTCCCATATCCATCACCATGTAAAATTCAAGGTCATCTTTAAATTCTTCTTCCATAAGAACGACTTCTTTTTTTACACGATCTGTTACCGTGAGAGTATTTGCTCCGGACTCTTTGGCAACGATGATCATAGCTGTTGGAATTTTATTAGTTCTAAATCTATTGCGTCTTTCTTTAAAACCATCCTGCACTGAAGCTACATCTTTCAGATAAATTGTTTTACCGGTGTTAGAAAGCTTTATCGGTAAATTCTCTATCTCTTCAATTGATTTGTATTGGGCCATTGTTCTCAGCAGGAATTCATCTTTTCTCTGCTGGATATGCCCGGCAGACATATTCAGGTTACCTGCTGCAACTATCTGCACAATATCATCGATGGAGATATTATATTGTTCGATCTTTTCTTTATCCACGATGATCTGTTTTTCCAGTTCATCACCACCATATATCATCACTGTCCCCACACCTTTCAGGTGTTTGAGTTTAGTGGATATTTCATCTTCCAGTATTTTACGGAGTTCGAAAGTATTTTCTGCACCGGTTACACCATACATCAATATCGGCATTTGCGACAGGTTGAATTTCATTACAAGCGGTCTGGATACATCATCAGGAAGATAATCTGTTATCTGATCGATTACATCCCGCAGGTCTTGTGCTGCAAAATCCAGGTTAGTTCCCCAGTTGAATTCAACCATTATCAATGAAGCATTCTCCAGACTTTCCGATTTAATAGTTTTGATATTTTTTACAGAAGCAATTGCCGTCTCGATCGTTTCCGTTATTGTCTCTTCAATATCCTGTGGAGAAGCCCCGTAGTAAGTAGTTACGATTGAAATGACCGGGTAATCCATATCCGGGAATATTTCCAGACCCAATCTGAAGAAAGATATCCCACCCATAATTATAATGAGCACAGTTATAATAAATATTGTTACTCGCTTATTTACTGAAAATTCTGCTAATTTCATTTTTCCACCTTTTTTAGCGGCTCACTTCAACCTTATCCCCTTCGGAGAGACCTATATTTCCACGGATAATTACTATTTCACCATCTTGCAGTCCTTCTGTAATTTCAATCTCGTATTCATTCTCCAAACCCAGTGTTACATATTTTTTAACTGCTTTGTCATTTTCTACAATAAAAACGTGATTTGCATTAAGAATAGCCTGTTGTGGAACAATTATTGTATTTTCAGATGTTTTGATGAGAACCTTAATACGGGCGAATTGATTGTGTTTCAGAATATTTTTTTTATTATTTGCAGCAATTTCCACATTAAAAGTTCCTGACATCATATCCGCTTCGGGAGATACGAACGATACACTACCGGTAAATTCTTCATCGGAACTGCTTACCTTCAATAGAACTTTCTGTCCTTTTGTGATCTTATTTATATCAGCATCAGAAGCCTGTATCTTTGCTTTGATCTCATCCAGGTTCATCATTCTCAGCAGCATCGGGTCCATCATGGCATCATAATTCTCACCTTCTTTTTTAAAGATCAAAGTTACTACACCATTGATAGGAGCTTTTACTTCGGTGTTTTCCAGCACGAATTCATAGGAAGATTTTGCTACTTCATAACCTGTTTCCACTTCATCAAAAGTAGCTCCGTCTATAGCTCCGGTCTTCTGTAGTTCCTGCATTCTTTTGTAATTCTTTTCCATATTGACATACTGAGTTCTGGTTTGTTTCAGTTGTGTATCATCCAGTTTTGCCAAAAGGTCACCCTTTTTAACGGTACTTCCAACATCCACTATCAGCTTATCAATTTTTCCGGACATCGACGGTGCAATGTTAACTGTTTTTTCTGCTTCAATTTTTCCACTGAATTCAATATAGCTGGAAATATCACCCAACCTGGCTGTAGTAATTTTCACTTCTCTGGCACCTGTGAATTCTTCTTTTACTTCTTCCTGTTCAGTTTTCTTTTGGCAACCCATAAGCACGATAGCGAGTAAAGCAGCCAATATTATTAGTTTTTTCAGCATTTTATCCTCCTGTTATTTCGTATATTTTTTTATTTCATATTTCAATAAAATATAATCATAATAGGATGCAACCAGGTTCATCTCACTGCCAAAGAGCATTACCTCAGCATCCAGAAGTTCGCTGTTGGTCACCATCCCCTGCGTGTAAAGCTCATTAATTATCTTGTAGTTTTCTCTGGCAAATTCCAGCGCTGTCTTGTTATCTTCCACAGTTCTGGCTTTTGTAACCAGTTTGTGAAAAACATTTTTAGCAGTAACCATATAATTTTCCTGTGCAGATTCAGTTTCATATAGTGTTTTCTTAAGATCGTATTTTGCCTTTTTCAGGTTGGAATAATTTGTTCCACTGGTGAAAATGGGAACGGAAAGTGCAGCTACCAGGTTCCAATTATCTTCACCATCAAAATCAAACTCATCGTCGCTTTCTAACTGATAGGAAAATTGCAAATTCAAAGATGGCAGGAATTCACCTTTTGCCATACAATAATTCTTCTTCATCATTTTCTTTACCATTTCCAAAATTTGAATGGTGGGACTGGTTTTTTCTACTTCTGCTAAAAATTCACCAGCAGCTTTTTCCAGTTCATTTTTTTCCAACTCAGAATATTGCAACGTTTCAGAATCGTATATAGTTATGTCTATCCCAGAAGGTTCCAAAGCTTCTTTCTCTATTCCCAGCAGAATCTGCCAGAAGCTGTAAAGCTCATCGATGCTGTTCCCGATTTCCGAAAGTGCAGTTTCATCATTTTTTTGTTTAACCTGCCATTGCAAGACATCCGATCTTTTAGCTGATCCCACATCATAGTTCTTCTGAACACTCTCCAGGTGAGAAAGAGTTGATTCCAAACTTTTTTGGGAAAG
>CBFDCX010000189.1:0-3728 GCA_965603415.1 uncultured bacterium | reverse complement strand
CGCACGATATGCAATATGACGATGCTGTAAAAATCTTGAAAGTTCTTCTTGCATTCGCAGATGAAAACAAAGTGGAATTCGGTGTAAAACTTTCCAATACACTTGCTGTAGTAAATGATAAAGGTATACTCCCCACAGATGAAATGTATATGAGCGGTCGTGCATTATTTCCACTTACAATCAACCTGGCAAAAAAACTCAGTCATGAATTCGATGGAAATCTCAAGATCTCTTATGCCGGAGGTGCTTCCTGGTTTAATGTAGATGAAATTTACAATATCGGAATTCGACCCATAACAATCGCTACAGACCTGCTGAAACCGGGTGGCTATACAAGATTTACTCAGCTTGCAAAATTACTGGATATCAGTATAACTAAACCAGCCCTGAATAAAATTGACCTTAATAGACTGGATAAATTGGCAGAAAATGCTTTAGAAGGTTCTACATATAGAATGGAAGCAAAATCTCAGGAACCGATGTTCATTGATAATAAACTTGGCCTGATCGATTGTTTTATTGCACCCTGTACTGAGGGTTGTCCTATCAACCAGGATGTACCGGAATATATTCGTCTGATTGGTGAAAAGCGTTACCTGGAAGCTTTAGAACTTATCATTTCCAAAAATCCACTTCCGTTCATAACAGGTTTCATTTGTGATCATAAATGTATGTTGAAGTGTGTGCGTAACGATTATGAAGAACCTGTTCTCATCCGGGAACTTAAACGGGTTGCAGCGGAGAACGGATTTGATAACTTCCTTAAACAAATGGAAATTCCAAAAAGTAATAATGATGCAAATGTTGCAGTTATCGGTGCCGGACCTGCCGGGTTGGCTTCTGCCTATTTCCTGGCACGGGAAGGTTTTGACGTAACTATTTTTGATAAAATCGATAGACCTGGTGGAACGGTAACGCACACTATCCCGGAATTCAGAATTCCCAGTTGGGCAATCGATAACGACATCGCACTCATCAAGCGAATGGGTGTGAAATTTGAGATGAACGCTGACGCTGATTTTGATTTAGAAAAACTGAAAGCTGATGGATTTAAATATATTAATTTGGCTATCGGTACCTGGAAATCTCGAATGCTTCCAATGGAAGGAGATACTTCCAAAGTTTATGGAGCCATTAAATTCCTGCAGGATTGGAATAAAAATAAAAATGCTCTTGACCTTGGGAAAAACGTTGCCGTTGTGGGTGGCGGAAACAGTGCAATGGATAGTGCCCGCGCTGCTAAAAG
Source organism: uncultured bacterium (assembly GCA_965603415.1). Classification (GTDB taxonomy): domain Bacteria; phylum Cloacimonadota; class Cloacimonadia; order Cloacimonadales; family TCS61; genus JACNIV01. The sequence continues at coordinate 2,482 of CBFDCX010000189.1, read as the reverse complement.
AACACCCGGCGTGAACAATGTTTATATCATTTACCGCCGTACTATCAAAGAGATGCCAGCCGATCGTGAAGAACTTGATAATGCTATTAAAGATGGGGTTATTTTTAAAGAGCTGATCAATCCTGTTTCACTGATAGGCGGCATCCTGAAATGTCAGGTAATGGAACTGGGTGAGCCTGATGAAAGCGGTAGAAAACATCCGCTTCCTGTAGAGGGCAAATTTGTAGAAATAAAAATTGATACTGTTCTTTCGGCTATCGGTGAAATGGTGGATTATGATATTTTGAAGAAGAATGATATTCAAATCGATGAGCAAAAAAACATTGTGGTTAATGAATTTGGTGAAACCAACATAGAAAATGTATTCATTGGTGGTGATGCTCTGCGAGGTCCTTCTACCGTTGTAGAAGCAATTGCCGATGGGCAGAAGATTACTAACGCTATCTTGGGTAAAGAAGGAATTGATCCGGAAAGAATTGAACCGGAAAATTACAAATTCGATAATGAAATAAGAAAACAAGATATTCGCAATAAGAAAGGTATTATTAATCCAACCGTGGAAATCTTATCCTCCAAAGAAGAAATCTCTGCTGAAACAAACCGCTGTTTGGAATGTAATTTTATTTGCAATAAATGCGTGGAAGTTTGTCCGAACCGTGCAAACATTGCTGTGAAAGTTCCCAGCTTCAAAAACGCAAATCAAATCCTGCATCTGGATGGACTCTGTAACGAATGTGGGAATTGCGAAACATTCTGCCCTTACGATGGAGCACCCTACAAAGACAAATTCACTCTTTTCTGGAGTGAAGAAGACATGACCGTAAATAAAAATAATGGCTTCCTTATAACAGATAACAAAATAAAATTACGCTATAATTCCAATTTGTATGATCTTCTTTATAATGATGAAAAGATAGCATTCACCGATCCTTTGCCTAACATTCCACAAGAAATGCAAAACATGGTTGACATAATTTACACTGTTTTAAGAAATTACCCATATCTTATACAAAATTAAGGAGGTACGGATATGAACAACAACTTAAATGTTGATTTCATGCTAATTCGCATCTATGAAATGCGCCGTTTATCCTGTATCTTCTTATGCAATAACAAATAATTCTACTTTTTTTACCTGAAATTTATATTAATTTAATTAAAAAAATATTTTTGGAGGAAACATGCGTACAAACAAATTTTTAGGAAGGGACTGGCTTAGTCCTGAAATTGATTATACAAAAGAAGAATGGGAAAGTCTGCTGCGTCTGGCAGAAGAACTTAAAACACGTTATGCAATAAATGAAGATACTTCTAACATCCTGAAAGGAAAAACACTTTACACAATGTTCTTTAATTCATCCTTAAGAACCAGAAGTACATTCGCAGCGGGAATTCAGCAGCTTGGTGGTTTTCATGTGGACCTGGAACCGGGAAAAACTTATACTCCCGCTCGTAAAGGATTTGAAGTTCCTTATAAAACCGAACGGATCTGTGATGTTGCGCAGGTTCTCAGCAGAACAGGAGATGCTCTGGCAATCAGAATGTACGGAGCACCTTCACAATGGATCTATGGTTTTGCTCATGAAACAATGAAGGAATTTGCTCATTATTCCGATATTCCAATTATTAATATGGAATGCGATGTTTATCATCCTTGTCAGGCACTGGCAGATATGCTTACAATTAAGGAAAAGTTCGGGGACTTCAAGAAGAAAAAATTCGTGATAAGCTGGGCGTATTCAGGTTCCACATCAAAACCTTTTGCAGTACCTCAGAGTCTGGCTCTTGCTCCTTCCCTTCTTGGAATGGACGTAGTTCTGGCTCGACCAAAAGGATTTGAACTCGATCCTGAAGTAACTAAACAATGCCATGCATACGCAGCTCAAAATGGCAGTACTTTTGAAGAGACTGATGATATGGAAGCTGCCTTTGAAGGCGCTCATGTGGTTTATCCGAAATCGTGGGGGGCTTTGGATTATTTTGCTCAAATGGATGAAAATGGCAAAAAGATCAAAGAAGAAAACCTGGATGGTATGAAAGATCTTTTTGAGAGAAACAAGCATTGGATATGTGATGAAAAGAAAATGAAACTTATCGATAAGAATGGAATTTATATGCACTGTCTTCCTGCCGATAGAGATATGGAAGTTACTGATGCTGTTATCGACGGTCCGCAAAGTGTGGTTTATGATGAAGCGGAAAACCGCCTTCATGCGCAAAAAGCTATCATGACACTTTTAATGGGTGGTAGGTTATAAAAACCTAGAAAAAGGAGAAAATTATGTTTGTAGATATGAAAGGTAAAGACGTGATCTGCACACAGGAACTTTCGGTGCAGGAAATTAATGCTCTTTTGAAATTATCCAAAGAAATGAAAGCAGACCGTTATGGAAATAAATACAATCAACTATTAAGAGATCAGACTTTCCTGATGTTTTTCTTTAACCCTTCACTCCGAACCAGGATATCTTTTGAATCGGCA